>DASSML010000148.1:0-2107 GCA_035688895.1 Gemmatimonadales bacterium | reverse complement strand
GAGCTCCCCCGTCCCACCTACGAGGAGTTCGGCGCCCACCTCAAGGCGATCGAGCAGGTGCGGGACGACCGGATGGCGATCCAGAAGCTGATGGAGAAGCTGCCGCCGGCCGAGCGCAAGATGCTCCCGGAGGTGCAGCAGACCGCCGACTCGCTGTACGAGCGCGCGGTGGACCTGGCCCGAACCCTTCACGCGATGGACAGCAACCTCGACACCGAGGGACTGGGACCCATCGACCAGCGGATCGCCGCCCTGGGGAAGGAGCCCGACGACCCCGAGCGGGCCCGCCGGCTGTCCCTGCTCGAGCGGCAGCGGCAGACGATTCTGGACCTGCGGGGCCGCAAGGCCCAGGTGGCGAGCCATCTGGAGTCGTGCGTGCTGGCGATGCAGAACGTGCGCTTCGATCTCCTCCGGCTGCGCTCGGCCGGCGTGGCCGCGGTCCTGGGCGATCTCACCCAGGCCACCCAACAGGCCAAGGCCCTCTCTCGCGACGTCGACAATGCGATCGCGGCCGCGGGAGAGATCCGCGAGGCAATGAAGTAAAGCCCGAATGCGGATCCTGCTGGCCATCCTCATCCTGGGTCTCGGCACCTCGGCCGCGGCCCAGACCCCCGACGAACCCCGCACCATCGTGTTCGCCGCCGAGCGCGCCGTCTCCGACGACAGTGCGCAGGTCGCGTCGGCCCGCTGGCAGGCCGCGCTCGGGCGCGACTCCTCCGATCGGACCGCCCTGCTTGGCCTCGCGACCCTGGCGCGGATGACCTACGACTTCCCCACCGCCGAGCGTCTGCTGGGGCGCCTGCTCGCGCAGCGATCCGGCACTCCCGATCGATGGCGGGTCCAGGCCCGGCTCGGCATGTACCGCGTCGCCTTTGCGCAGGGCGACGACGGACGCGCCCGCGGGCTCCTCGACAGCGCCGTCGCGGACGCCCGCCGGATCGGCGACCGGGACGGCGAAGCCGACGCGATGATGGGATTCACCAGCGTGCGTGGCCCCGCCGCCACCGCGCTGCTCGCGGCGCTCGACACCCTGGACGCGCTCCTTCCGCCCGGCGACGGCCGCGACCGCGCCGAGTCCATTTGCCGCCGGGGCCTCTATACCGGAATCGGCGGCGACACCGCCGCTATCGGCGTCATCCGCCGCGGCATCGAGATGGCGCAGCGGGTCGGCGAGCGCCGCCTCACCGGCCACTGCCTCGAGGCCTATGGCCTGGTGCACAGCGTCCAGGGGCACGCGGACTCGGTGTTGCCCATCTACGAGCGCGCCGAGGCACTGCTCCGGGCCACGCATGACCACGCCTCGCTGGCGCGACTGGAGAGCCGGCGCAGCGACGAGTTCCAGGCCCGCGGCTGGCTGGGCGAGGCCAAGCTGGCGCTGAGCCGGGTCCTCGCCGAGGCGGAGATCTCGCACAACCGGCAGCGGGCGGGGTACGCCTACGCGGGGCTCGGGATGCTGGCGCTCCGGGTGAGCGACCTGTCCACCGCGGCCCGCCGTTACGAGCAGGCCTCGGCGCTCTATGACTCCCTCGGCAACGGCGAAGGGGCCATGATCTCGCGGCAGAATCGCGCCGAGGTGATGGAGGTTTCGGGAGACCTGCCTGGGGCCCGCGAGGGATTCCACGGCGCGCTGGCGGAGGCCGAGAAGGGAGAGTTCTTCGAGGACGCCGTGATCATGCGCCAGCACCTGGCGCGGATCGCGATTCGGCTGCGCGACTGGCCCGACGCGGAGCGTCAGCTGGCGGTCGCCGACTCGGCGGCCCATGCCAGGGGGCTGGAGCAGATGCGCGGCTCGCTGGTGTACGACCGGGCGCGGCTCGCGATCGGCCAGGGCCGGCTCACCCGAGCCGCGGACCTGCTCGACCGAATGCTCCGGGATCTCACTCCCGACGACCAGCTCCCGCGCTACACCGCTCGCCTCCGGCTGGCGGAGGTGCGGGTGCGCCAGGGCGATCTCGACCGGGCCCAAGCCGAGCTCACCCGGGCGGGGCGGGAGCTGGAGACATGGCGGGCGGGCCTGCGCGACGCCGAGCTGCGGCAGTACGCCTTTGCCGCGACGACCCTGGGGGAGACCGATCCGCAGGCGCCGGTCGCGACTGTGCTTGCCGCG
>DASSML010000147.1:0-5002 GCA_035688895.1 Gemmatimonadales bacterium | reverse complement strand
CTCGCCGTACGTCTCCACCAGGGCCTCGTACGAGATGTTCCGCGAGGCCGGATCGTTCACGTCGGGCGAGATGGAGGCGGTCCGGTTGGTCGGCCCCAGGGCGCCGGCAACGAAGCGCGGCGTGTCCGGATCCCGCCGCTCGAACTCGTCGGCGGCCTCGCGCGCCAGGGTCGCCGCCGCGCGGTTCAGCTCGTAGACCAGCTCCTCCATCCCATAGTCGGCCTGCGAGGGATGGTTCGAGGTGAAGGAGTTGGTCTCGATGATGTCCGCCCCGGCCTCCAGGTAGGCCCCGTGGATTTCCCGGATGACCTGGGGCTGGGTGAGGCAGAGGAGGTCGCTGTTGCCCTTGAGGTCCCGGTGCCAGTCCCGGAAGCGCGCGCCCCGGTACTCCCGCTCCCCCAGGCCATAGCCCTGGATCATCGTCCCCATGGCGCCGTCGAGAACCAGAATGCGGCGCGCCAGCAGCGGCTCGAGCAGCGCGAGGCGCTCGATACGGGTCCGGATCAGGTCGAGGGTAGGGGATGCGGTCGCCAGGGGAGCCTCCAACTCAAATCCCCGAGGCCAAAACGCCACGGGGACATGCGTTTTAGCGGTTTGTTTAACGTGGCCGCAAGCAGCGCAAATCGCCACGGATTCGATTGTCCTTCTCCCCGTAGTCTAACGGCCGGCTCGCCGGGGGCAAGGTCAGAGCCCGAGCCGTTGGGCCACCTCCTCGGGAGTCAGGCCGGCCACCTCGACGACCTTGTCCCGCGCGCCATGGCCGCCCACCAGATCAACCGCCGCCGCGGCCACCCCGAGTCGGTCGGCCAGGAAGGAGAGCAGGGCCTGGTTAGCCGCGCCGTCCACCGGAGGAGCGGTGAGCCGGACCCGGATGCACTGCCCATGCAGGCCGACGATGGCGTTGCTGGAGGCGCGAGGCTGGACGCGGAGGGAGAGGCGGGTGCCGAGCGAGGTGCGGGAGAGAGGCGGCATGCGGCGGAACGGCTCAGAACATCCGAAGCACCACGCCGCGCGCGATCCACAGGACCAGCCAGGCCACCATCGGGCTCAGGTCGATCATCCCGACCGGCGGCATCAACCGGCGGATCGGGTCGATCAGCCAGTCGGTCAGCGCCATGACCGGCCGCATCCATCGGCTGTAGGGCGAGATGCCCACCCAGGAGGCGATGACCCGGACCAGGATCGCGGCCATCAGGAGACTGAACAGACCTCCCACCGCCACCTGAGCCCAGACCCGCGGCCCCGCGCCGGCCAGCCCGGCCAGTCCGAACACCATGCCGAGGAGCCAGCGCACCAGACTCACCAGAATGAGCCCGGCCACGATCACGCCGCCGAGCAGCCAGAGCGGCGCGTCCTGCGGGCTCCCGCCCATGCGGACGATGCGGCGCTCCAGCGGCAGCAGCACCGGATCGCTGATCCGCCGGACGAACCGGGGCCAGGCGCCGAAGGGGCCGATCGTCCGTCGGCGCACGGCCCAGTGAGTGAGGGCCACGACGGCGGCGTAGGCCAGGGCCGCCACGACGACGTAGCGAACCAGGCTGTCGAGCGCCCCGGCGATCAGGAGAGGGAGGTCAGGGCCCAAGATCGTTGCCGACCTGAATCGGGCGCTGGGCGCCCCCGCGGGTGGTGCACATGAGGGTGAACCGGCCGCCGTTCATCGAGGCTTCCTCGAGGATCTGGCTGTCGCCCCGGCAGGCGACGATCTCCCGGCTCTCGGTGCGGCGGAACGAGACCGTGATGACCGGCTGGCGCTCCACGTTCACCAGCACGCGAGCGGTGGCTGGGGTCAGGCTGTCCACGCCCATCTGTCGGAGCGAGGCGGCGGGCCGTCCCCGGTGGGAGCCGCGGTAGTCCACGGCGCGGTCCACCAGCTCGAAGACCTCTTGCCCGAGAGCATCGGCGTCGGCCTGCGAGCCGGTGGCGGCGCGCCGCACGGTCGGCTTCTGCTCGGCCGCCTTGTCGCCGGAGCACCCGCCGGCCGCCCAGGCGAGCGCGAGCAGCCAACCGAGTGCGCGGCGACTCATTCCATCGCGAATTCGCGGTTGAACACGACCTCGAACCGGAAGGTCTTGGCCCGGCTCCGGGTCTCCATGTGCTCGGCGATCCGCTTGAGCCGGGCGGGAATTCCCATGATCTTCTCCTGCGCCTTCCGGCCCAGCTCACCCAGCCCCTGCAGGCTCTCGATCTTCCAGTAGCGGATCTGCTCCTGCACGATCCGCAGGTAGTCGCGGGGACCGTAGATGCCGGTCCGCCGGATCACCTCCGCCAGCTCCTTGAACCCGGGCATGGTGACGCCGGGCATGTCGATGGCGGGGAGAATGAACGAGGCGGAGTGCAGTGCCTGGTCGGGGTCGCGCTGCAGGATCTCATCGAACACGGAGCGGTAGAACGCGTAGTGCCGCGCCTCGTCCTTGGCCACGTGCCCCAGTACCTCGGCCAGCCGGGGCTCGTACTCGCCCGCGATCCGCCCGGTCTCGGCGTGAGAAAACTGGGTCGCCCGCTCCTGCACGGTGGTGTAGACGAACACCCGGTAGGGGTCCCGGTCCCATTCCGGATGGAACCCGGCGCGCAGGTACTCGAACTGCATTTCTTCGATCTTGCGCTGGTCGAACAGGCGGGTGTCCCGGCAGTAGTCGTGGAGGACGGCGCCGTGCCGATCCTCTTCCGCGGTCCAGAGATTGTTCCAGAGCCGCCAGTAACTCGCGTCTCCAAGGTACACCGAGAGCAACCGGTGGAAGTGGGGCAACCCCTCTTCCGTCAGGGTGTTGAGTGCGATGGCAGCCCTGACCGGGTCGGGGATTCCCTCGGCCTGGGCCCGCAGTCGGCTTACGAACTCATCGGGGCAGGTGTCGGGCTCGGCCGCGAGCAGCTCGGAGGGATACCACAGCTCCCGTTTGCGTTCGTGCGACTCCATGAGCTCTCGGACGCGGTCCTCCATGTCCCGGAGGACCTCCATCTTGGCAGCGAGATCCCGCTCTGTATCGGTGATGACGGGGGTGCTCATGCCGTTCCTTCCAGGGACGTTGAACGAGACAAAACAAGACGGACCAGCCCTTTAAGATAGCGGGGCCGGTCCGGTGAGCGCCATTCGAAGGGGTGGAAGGCGGGGCTAGAGCGCCTTTTCCATCAGGCTCCAGTGCCGGTGTCCCATGTAGTTGTCGCGCTCGAACACCCGCCGCCAGCCGAGCGCTGCTAGGAGACCTTCAGAGCGCGTGTCATCGGTCCAGAACTCTGCCAGATGGGCGCCGGCGTCCAGGGCCCGTTCCTCGAAGGCGGCCAGCAGGCGGTGGGCATGACCCCGGTGGCGTTCCTGAGGCAGTACGACCACGTCCTCCAAGTGGGCCACGCCGCCCCGCAGCCAGTAGCGGAGGCCCCCGATCCAGTCCCCGATCTCGTTGCTGAGAATGAGGTAGCGCTGCTCGACCGAGCCCGACCAGCCGCTCTCCTCCTCCTCCTGCTCGAGGAGCTCGGAGTACCAGGCAGCGAAATCGCCGTCCTGCTCCATTTCCCGGATCGAGAGCTCGCTCATGGTTCCTCGGCCTTCAGGGGACTGCCACCTCCAGTGCAACACTAGTGCCACTCCGATCTGCCATCTGTGGGGGCGGTCACCCGTGGCGCCACCCTCCAGTGTTGTAACGGTTCGCCACCGCCCGGGTGTTCCGGAGAACCCCGTTTGCGGGCGGTCCCCGGGTGAATACCTTGCGAATAGACTCTGCCGGCGAGGATCGAGGAGTTATGGATGAACGCCCTGTGGTGGTGCGATGCGTCTTTTGTAACACCCCCAACCGGGTCGATCTGGCCCGCCTGTCCGCCGGCCCCAAATGCGGCAACTGCGGGCGCCCCATCCGGCTCGACCGGCCGATCAAGACCGGGGACGACGGGTTCGATCAGACCATCGGAAGCGCCGGCGCCCCGATCCTGGTGGACTGCTACGCCGACTGGTGCGGCCCCTGTCGCATGATGGCCCCGGCGCTCGACGACTTTGCGCAGCGGCATGCAGGACAGGTGCTGGTGCTCAAGCTCGACACAGACGCCAATCCCGTCCTGAGTACGCGCCTGGGCATCCGGGGCATCCCCACCCTGATCGCCTTCGAGCACGGAAAGGAACGGGCCCGCCATATCGGCATCGCCGATGTTCCTGCACTGGAGAAGCTGGTCGGACTGGCCTGAGCGCAGCGCGTTCTAGACCCCTACCGCTACCCCGACCCCGATCGCCACCGCCGCGAGGACGAACAAGCCGACCAGGACCGGCACCGCGAACCGGAGCCAGGCGTCGAACGTCACCCCCGCGGCGGCCAGCATCGCCATCAGCGCCCCGTTGGTGGGCCAGAGCATGTTGGTGAGCCCGGCCCCGTACTGGTAGGCGAGCACGGTCACCTGCCGGGACAGGCCGATCAGGTCGGAGAGTGGCACCAGGACCGGCAGGGTGAGCACCGCATGCCCGCTGGTGCTCGGGACCGGCAGGTGGACCAAGGTGTGGAGGCCCATCATGGCGAGCGCCGAGACGGTGACGGGCAGGCCGGCGACCGGAGTGAAGAGGCCGTGGACGATGGTGTCGACGATGTTCCCCTCGTCCATCACCACGTAGATCGCCCGGGCGAACCCGATGAGGAGCGACGCGTAAGCGATCGCCCGGAACCCCTCCACGAACCCCTCGGCCGTGCCGGTGATGCCGAGCCCGCCGATCAGGCCGGCGAGGACGCCCATGGTGAAGAACACCACCGCCAGGCGATCGAAGTCCCAGCCGTACTTGAGCTCTCCCACCACGAACACCACGAAGCTCGCGAGCACGACGACCAGAACGGCGGCATGCCGCCAGCCCGCGCCCGGACCGGCGTCGTCCTCCACCTGCTCGGGCTCCGTCCGGGTGCGCTTGGCATAGACCATCGTCGCCGCCAGCCAGATCGCGACGGCGGGCACCAGGAAGGCCAGGCGGAATTGCCAGCCGGAGGCCAGCTCGAGGTCAGCCACCTTCTGGGCGATCCCGACCTGGAATGGGTTG
>DASSML010000146.1:0-5180 GCA_035688895.1 Gemmatimonadales bacterium | reverse complement strand
CATCGCTTCGCTCGTTGAGAGCGTGCGGCCGTTCACCACGAAGACACGAAGGCCACGAAGGACTCCGTGCGAGTTCGGCCTTGCCGGATGCCGCGTGGGAATGGTTCCGTCAGGAGTTTTTTGGTGGGTGTACTGGGCTGGCAGACGGTCGACCCAGTCACAAGAGCTAGAGCGACGCACCCACAAGCACCAAAGAGGACCGTCGAGGGCGGCATGAGACGTCTCTCAGTCTCAAGCGGTAGTCCTTCGTGGCCTTCGTGTCTTCGTGGTGAACGGCCGCACCAACTCCGCGGACGCAGAGATGCCCACCGCACCCCGATCAACTAGCGCGTCAGGCCGGCGTCAAGCGCGTCGAGCCCGCTCGATCGCCCGCCGAGCCCGCCGGAGCAGTGTCCCCGTATAGCCCAGCAGGATCACCGCGGCCACGATGTATGCCGCCACCGCGTAACCCGCGTTCTCAGGCGGCATCGCCGTGCTCCCCGGCCTCTTCGGCCAGCGCCAGCCCGTAGCGGATCGTCACCAGCCCGATATAGAGCAGTAGGAAGACCGCCCCCGAGATGAGCAGCGTCCGCAGCATCTCGGGCGGCAGCGACGGGCGGCTCGGCTTGAGCACGACCGGCTGGGGGTGCAGCGTCCGGAAGAGGTAGACGCTCAGGTGAATGAAGGGGACGAGCAGCAGGCCTAGGATCCCGATCACGGCGCTGAACCGGGCCCGCTCGCCCGGATCCTGCAGCGCGGCGCGCAGGGCCAGATAGCCGATGAAGAGGAAGAACAGGAAGAGCGTGAGCGTGAGCCGGGCGTCCCAGGTCCACCACGTGCCCCAGATCGGCTTGGCCCAGATCGGACCGGTCGTGAGCATCACCGCGCTGAAGGCCAGCCCGACCTCCGCGCTGGCCGCCGCGAAGCGGTCGAGCCGGGGATCGTTGAGCCAGAGGTAGAGCGCGCTCACGATCCCGACCAGCGAGAACGCCAGCAGCGCGCTCCACGCCGAGGGCACGTGGAGGTAGAAGATCTTCTGCGCCACCCCCTGCCGCGCCTCGATCGGGGTGTACCCCCAGGCCAGCACATACACCCCGGCCACGCCCAGCAGCGCGGCCGCGGTGATCACGGTGCCTCGCCGCACCAGCGACTCGGCGCCCTCGGACGCAGTCATTCGTCCACCACCGCGGTGAACACCAGGCTGCAGAGGATCACGAACACGAGATCATAGAGAGCGAGTAACCTAAGCCAGCCCATCATCTCGCTCAACGGACGCCCGGCGAGCAGCCGGGCCGTCACCTGCACCGCCCCGATCAGCGGGGGGACCATGAAGGGCAGGAGCAGCACCGGCAGCATCAGCTCGGCGAACCGGGTCCGCACCGCCATCGCGCTGAAGATCGTCCCCACCGTGACGAAGCCGATCGTCGCCAGCGCCGTCACCCCGATGATGCCCGGCAGCGCCGCTCCCAGGTCGACGTTGAAGAACAGCACGAACAACGGCAGCGTGACCGCCTCCACCGTGCCCACGAAGGCCAGGTTGGCGAGCAGCTTCCCGGCAAAGAGCGCCTCGCGGGGCACCGGCGCCAGCAGCAGGCCGTCCAGGGCCGCGTTCTCCTGCTCGATGGTGAAGGCGCGGTTGAGGGCGAGCATCGCGGCCAGCGCGAACGTCACCCAGAGCACGCTGGGCGCCAGGTCCACCGCCGCGAGCGCGGTCGGATCGCGAGCGAAGTTGAACACCACCAGCACCAGCGCCGCAAACACCACCGCCGAGAGGATCGCGGTGCGGCTGCGGAGCTCCGCCCTCACGTCCTTGCCCGCGATGACGAGCGCGAGGCGGAGCCACTCAGGCACCGATCAGCTCCTGGTAGCGGGGGAGGAACCCCTCAAGCGAGCCCGCCAGCGTCTCGTCGCAGGCCCAGCGGCCCTCCACGATCACCGCGATCCGGGTCGCCACCGCCCAGGCCTCGCCCAGCTGGTGGGTCACCAGCACGATCCCGAGGCCCTGCTCCCGCCGGGCCCTGAGCTCGTCCCGGAGCCGCTCGCTGGCCGCGGCGTCGAGGGCCGTGAACGGCTCGTCCAGCAAGAGCACCCTGGGACGGTGCAGCAGCGCCCGCGCGATCGCGGCCCGCTGAGCCAGTCCTCGGCTGAGCCGGCGGGGCGACTCGTCGGCCCGGGCGCCCAGCCCGGCCTCGTCCAGGGCGGACCGGGCCGCGGCCGCCGGGGTCGGCAGCCCGTAGAGCCGAGCGGCGAAGGTGAGGTTCTCGTGCAGGGTGAGATCGTCGTACAGCAGCGTCTGGTGGGACACCAGCCCCACGGCCCGGCGAATCTCCGGGGCGTCCCGGCGGAGCGGTTGGCCCTCGAGCCTCACCTCGCCCCGGTCCGGCCGGGCCAATCCGGCCAGGACCCGAAGCAGGGTGGTCTTGCCGGCCCCGTTGGGCCCGGCCACCGCCACCGCCTCGCCGGCGGCCACCGTGAGATCGATGTCGCGGAGCACCTGGCGGCGCCCATAGGCGCGCCGCAGTCCCGTCGCCTCCAGCAGCCGACGGCCGTCAGACGACGGCATCGATACGGGCGCCGAGCTCGTCCAGACGGAAGGGTTTGACGATGTAGCCGGAGTGGGGCAGGTCGAGCACCTTGAGCTGGGGCTCGATGCTCATGTAGGCCGTGGTGATGATGACCGGCAGATCGGGATGGGTGACCCGGATGCGCCGGAGCAGCTCGACCCCGTCGGTGTCCGGGAGCCGCATGTCGAGCACGGCGACGTCGGGCTGGAACTGGCCCAGCTGCTCCAGCGCCTCGGCGCCGGTGGAAGCGAAGACCAGATCGTACCTCGGCCGGAAGGCTCGCTCGTAACTGAGCCGTAGGGCAGGCTCGTCCTCCACGATGAGCACCCGCCGGCGCCGCTTGGCCTCGCTCATCCCTCGCACCCCGCGAACCGGTGCCGCAGTGGCACCGTCATGAGAAAAAGGGTTGCCAGGGGGGTACACTAATCGGTCCCCGAGGGGGCGTCCATACCGGACCGCCCCGTCACCCCGCGACGGAGCGCTCGCTCAGGCCGCATCCTCGATGTCGAAGAGATCCGCCAGCTTGGTGAGCACGAGGAGGAATCGGATTTCCTCGCTCGGGGCGCGGAGCACCACGGTCTGGCGGCGCTCGGCGGCCATGCGCTGGATCAGCATGAGGGCGCCGAGTCCCGCGGAGTCGATCGTGCGGGTGGCGCTGAGGTCGATGACCAGCCGGCCCGTGCCGGTGGGCAGCTCGGCGAGCAGATGCTTGGCCGCCTCGCGAATCTCCACTCGGGAGTTCAGTCCCAGTGCTTCGGGCGCGACCAGGCCGCGCTCCAACTCCTGCGGGGTTCTCATCTCTCCTCCTTCGGCACCGAGCTATCTCACCATCCCCGCGGTGAGACCTCTAGTTTTGCGGCCCCGGATCACTCCGGGTGTGCTCTTATCGGGCGGATCGACGCCACGCCGCAGGTCGTTGTTGCGGCCGGCTCCGTGAGGGGCGAGTCCGGTGCCATCGCCGGAAACGCGATGGAGCGGCTTGACTTAGGAGCGTGATCTCCGAGTAAGTGCGACCGGTTGCGTCGCACTCCGCGGCATTCTACCGCAAAGGACGGGGTCCGGTAAGAAGGAGGCTTAGAACTGGATCTGGGCGCCCAGCTCGACCACGCGATTGGGGGGCAGTCCGAAGAACGCGGTGGCCGACCGGGCGTTCCGGGTCATGAGGATGAAGAGCCGCTTCCGCCAGTGCGACATCCGGCCCACCCCATCGACCGAGCCGGGGGTGGGATTCTTCCGGGTCGCGATCAGGGTCTCCCGCCCCAGGTAGAAGCTGGTCTCGGCAGGCTTGAG
Organism: Gemmatimonadales bacterium; assembly: GCA_035688895.1. Taxonomy (GTDB): domain Bacteria; phylum Gemmatimonadota; class Gemmatimonadetes; order Gemmatimonadales; family GWC2-71-9; genus CAVVWJ01. The sequence goes on along the minus strand of DASSML010000146.1, from coordinate 1,347 downwards.
GGGCTTGCCGTTGCCGGCGGCATTCAGCTGCCGCAGGACGGCGGGAATGTCCGGGGTTTCCATGAAGCCGTAGTGCGCCACCACCTGGTAGAACCCTTCGCGCAGGTCCCGGCACTCCACCCGGTCTTCCTCGTCCACCTGGGGGATCTCCTCGGTGACTACCGACATGAGCATCACCCGCTCGTGCAGCACCTTGTTGTGCTTGAGATGATGCAGCAACACCGGGGGCGCGCCGCTGGTGTCGGAGGTGAGAAAGACCGCCGTCCCGGGCACCCGATGCGGCTGCCGGCGGCCGACGTCCGCGAGGAAGAGCTCCATCGGGAGGGTGTTCTCCCGCACGATCGCGGCGAGCCGGGCACGCCCCCGGTTCCAGGTCGTCATGAGGGTGTAGATCGCGACCGCGACCACCAGGGGGAACCAGCCGCCCTGGGTGATCTTGACCAGGTTCGCCCCGAAGAAGGCGATGTCCACGATGAGGAACAGCGAGGTCAGAGCCCGCGCCCGCCACACCGGCCAGTGCCACCGCTCGCAGGCGACCGTGTGGAACAGGAACGTGGTGATCATCATCGTGCCGGTGACGGCGATGCCGTAAGCCGCCGCCAGGTTGGAGGAGCTCTGGAAGCCGGCGACCAGGGCCAGACACCCGACCAGGAGCGCCTGATTGACCTCGGGGATGTAGATCTGGCCGATCTCGGTGGTGCTGGTGTGGATGATCGTCACCCGGGGGCTGTACCCCAGCTGGACCGCCTGGCGGGTGAGCGAGAAGGCGCCCGAGATGAGGGCCTGCGACGCAACGATGGCCGCCGACGTCGCGATGGCCACCATGGGATACAGTCCCCAGTCGGGGACCAGGCTGAAGAAGGGGTTCCGAATCGCCTCCGGCTGGTGCAGCAGCAGCGCCGACTGGCCGAAGTAGTTGAGCATCAGACAGGGGAGGACGATCACGAACCAGGTCACCCGGATGGGCCGGGCCCCGAAGTGCCCCATGTCGGCGTAGAGCGCCTCGGCCCCGGTGACCGCCAGCACCACCGAGCCCAGGATGAGGAAGCCCTGCACCCCGTCCCGAATGAAGAGATCGACCGCGTACCACGGGCTGAGGGCCCGGAGGATCTCGGGGGCGAGCAGGATGCCCCGAACCCCGAGTAACGCGATCGAGGCGAACCAGAGCCCCATGATCGGACCGAACAACCGGCCGATCATCCTGGTGCCCCACTTCTGCACCGCGAAGAGCGCCGCCAGGATCGCCGCCGAGATCGGCCAGACGAACTGCTGAAACGCGGGGGTGGCGACGCTGATGCCCTCGACCGCGCCGAGCACTGAGATGGCCGGCGTGATCACCCCGTCACC
>DASSML010000145.1:0-2144 GCA_035688895.1 Gemmatimonadales bacterium | reverse complement strand
CCTGCAGCGGGTCCTTCGCCAGTTTCTCCGCGAGGGTCTGTCCTAGCGAGATTAGACCGTGCGGCCGTGTTTACCACGAAGGGCACGAAGAACACGAAGGACACGAAGAAAAGCAGTGATTTGTGGGTGTGCATCCCACCCCTACTGCTCTTCTTCGTGTCCTTCGTGTTCTTCGTGCCTTCGTGGTGAACGGCCGCACAATGCCCGCGAAACGAAACGGCCCCCAGCTTTCGCCGGAGGCCGTTCGCATGATCAAGATCGGGATATCAGGCCACGAGATCCCGCAGCCGATCCCCGGTTTCGCCTTCGCGGAGCCGGAGGAGCGCCCGGTCCCGGAGCTGGCGGATCCGCTCGCGGGTGACGCCCATCATGCGGCCGATCTCTTCCAGCGTGCGGCTGTTGCCGTCGTCCAGCCCGAAGTAGAGCCGGAGCACCTTGGCGTCCCGCGGCGGCAGGGCGGCCAGCGCCGCCTCGATGTCGCGGGTCTGGCTGTTCGCCATGGTGGTCATGTCGGTGCTTTCCTGCTCACCGCTGGTAAAGCGCTCGATCCGCTCGTTCCCCTCGCCGTCCCGGGTCGGGTGATCGAGGCGGACCGCCTCGGAGTTGAGGGCGCTGAGCGAGCGGACGGCCTCGACGGTGAGGCCGGTGGCGCGAGCCAGCTCCTCGGTAGTCGGCATCCGGCCCAGCTTGTCCTTGAGCAGGGTGGTGGTGCGACCCAGCCGGCTCAGGTCGGCGGTGCGGTTCAGCGGCACCCGGACTGGGCGGCCGTGCCGGGCGATGGCCGCCTGGACCGCCTGCCGGATCCACCACACCGCGTAGGAGATGAACTTGACGCCCCGGTCCGGATCGAACTTCCGGGCCGCGGTCATGAGTCCCAGGTTGCCCTCGCCGATCAGATCGACCAGGGGCACGCCACGATTCTGGAATTTCTTGGCGACCGAGACCACGAAGCGGACGTTGTGCCGGGCCAGCCTCTCCTGGGCCGCCACGCTGCCCTTAAATGCCTTCCGGGCCAGCTCCATCTCCTCCTCCCGGTTGAGGAGGGGGACCCGGCTGATCTCGTCGAGGTACAGGTCCAGACTTTCACGGCCTTCATCGATTGCACGAGCGATCTGCGCCGGTCGCACCGGGCGACGCTTGCCACGTGCCTTCATCGTCACGCTGGTTGCCTCCCCTAGGACTCTCGTCCCCCGCACAGTATACCTGCAACGGAACCCAGGCCGCGCCCGGGTCGAGACGCGCCAATATATACGCTAAGATGCGGAAAATCAACACCTTAGGTAAAATGTGACAGGATGGCGGTTTGCGTCACCCCGACCCAGCCCACAGCAGGTATGTGATCTGGGGCGCAGGTCGGCTGCAGTTTTGGCAGGACGCCCCGTTCCGAAACGTCAGGTGGACGTGGCGTTGATAGGGGGACCCCCTATTCGGATTTCTTCTTCGGCTCTTCCATCCCCGGCATCTGCATTTCCTGTGGGGTCTCGGTGATCGAGGACTTGGCGCCGTCTCCGACCTTCGCCAGCGAGAGGTCGTAGTCCTTACCCACGGATTTCACCATGTAGAACGGGACCTTGGGAGACACCCAGGTATCGGTCGAGTCCTCGGCGTTGTGCAGCTTGGTGCTCTTGAACGAGCCGGCCGGAACCTCGACCGTCTCCTCACCCGCGGAGGTCACGCCCTCGCAGATGTTGCTCAGGATGGAGCTCTTCTGCATCTGCCCGCGGATCATCCCCACCATCATCGAGTTCATCCTCATCGCGGGCTTATCGCCTTCCTTGAAGACCATATCCTGGACCTGGCCGATCTCCGCCGGCGTGCCCGGCGTGAGCATCTGGTACACCATGGTCTTCCCACCCTTCCCCTCCACGGTCCGCAGCTCCAGCCATTTCAGGTCCTTCCCGTCCCGCGTCTCGCTGCCCACGACAGCGTAGCGCATCGTGGAAGGCTTCTCCTTGTACGTGCCCGTGTACTCCGCCCACGCGCCCACCCCGGGCATCTTGAAATCCTTGATGCAGTCGTTCTGGGCGGCGGCCGCCGCCGGCAGGAGCGTGAAGACGAGTCCAGAGACCACGATCGCGCGCATACCCACCTCGGGTGATGGTGTCGCCTAGTGCATGCCACTGCCGCCGGAGAGCTGCTTTACC
>DASSML010000144.1:0-6589 GCA_035688895.1 Gemmatimonadales bacterium | reverse complement strand
GCCCGCTTGCGCTCCCGCACCACGGCGAGATCGACCCGCACCGGACCGGTCTGCACGCCGTAGTCCGCGCCGCGGCGGGCCAGGTAGGCCACCCGCCCGCTCGCCACCATGGTCTTGGTCGGGGTACAGCCTTCGTTGACGCAGGTCCCGCCCACGTGCTCGCGCTCGATCAGGGCGGTGCGGCGACCCGCTCGGGCGAGCTCTTTCGCCAGCGGGCCACCGGCCTGACCGGAGCCGATCACGATGGCATCGTACTGCTCAGGTGGGGACACGGGCTCGCTCGGGGTGGGGGTGAACGGACTGGAGGGAAGAACGCAGGAGCCGGCTCGGCGGTTCCGGACTCCCCATCATACCGCGCCTGGGGCAGGACGACGAGAGCGGGCCGAAGATTTTCCCGGAAGGTCAGTCGTCGGCCGGAGGCCGGAGCAGCGCCAGCTCGAGCGCGTCGCAGAGCGCGAGCCAGCTCGCCTCGATGATGTTCTCCGAGCACCCGACCGTGCTCCAGCGCTCGGCGCCGCGGGCGGTCTCGATGATGACCCGGGGCCGGGCCGCCGTCCCCAGGTGCTCGTCCACGATGCGCACCTTGTAGTCCACCAGGTGCACCGCGTCGAGCCCGGGGTAGTGCGGCAGCAGCGCCTTCCGCACCGCGCGATCGAGCGCGCTCACCGGCCCGTCCCCCTCGGCGGCCGTGTGCATGACGGCGTCGCCCACGCGCAGCTTGACCGTGGCCTGCGCCCGGGTCCCCGCCCCGCCCCGCTTCTCGACGATCACGGTGAAGTCGTCGAGGACGAAGGGCGCGCGGTAGTCGGGCGCCGTCCGGCGCAACAGCATCTCGAACGAGCCTTCCGCCGCCTCGAACTGGAAGCCCTGGTGCTCCAGCTCCTTGATCCGCTGCAGCACGGCGGTCTCGGCGTTGACGGCCAGTCCCAGCTCGTGCGCGCGGAGCCGGACGTTGCGCCGCCCGGCAACCTCGCTCACGACTACGCGGGTGACGTTCCCCACCTCCTCGGGGTCCACGTGGCGGTAACTCTCGGGCACCTTGGCGATGGCCGCGACGTGAATGCCACCCTTGTGAGCGAACGCGCTCCGCCCCACATACGGCGCGTGGGGATCGGGGTGCTGATTGGCGACCGCCGCCACGTAGTGCGAGACCTCGGTGAGCCGGCGCAGCGCCTCCGGCCGCAGGATGGGCACGCCGAGCTTGAGCTGCAGCGTAGCCACGACCGGGACCAGGTCCACGTTGCCGCAGCGCTCGCCGTAGCCGTTGATGGTGCCCTGCACCTGTCCGCAGCCGGCCCGCACCGCGGCGAGGGCGTTGGCCACCGCCAGGCCGGCATCGTTGTGGGGATGGATGCCGAGCGGGACGTCGAGCTCGGCCCGGAGATCGGCGACCCGCGCCGCCACCACCTCGGGGAGCTCTCCGCCGTTGGTGTCGCAGAGCACGACCCAGTCCGCGCCCGCCTCGGCGGCGGCCAAGAGCGTCTCCAGCGCATACGCCGGTTCGAGCCGCCAGCCGTCGAAGAAATGCTCGGCGTCGTAAATCACCTCGCGGCCGAGCTGCTTGAACCAGGCCACGCTTTCGCTGACCATCCGAAGGTTCTCGGCCCGGGTGGTTTCCAGTACCCGCTCCACGTGCAGGGTCGAGGTCTTGCCCACCAGGGTCACCACCGGTGTCGCCGCCTCCTCCAGGGCGCGGATCCCCGGGTCTTCCTCACAGCTCACCCCCGCCCGCCGGGTACTGCCGAAGGCCGCGATGCGCGCGGTCGCGAGCGGGAGCTCCCGCACCCGGCGGAAGTATTCCGCGTCCTTCGGGTTGGAGCCCGGCCAGCCGCCTTCGATGAGGTGGACGCCGAGGCGGTCGAGGGCCCGGGTGATCTTGAGCTTGTCGTCCACCGACAGCGAAAGACCCTCCCGCTGGGTGCCGTCGCGCAGGGTGGTGTCGTAGAGCTGGAGAAGCGGTGCCGTCGACATCGTGAGCTCCCAAAAACGAACGCGGCCTCTCGGGAGAGAGGCCGCGTCTCGCTGCTGGCTGGGTGGTCCGCTACCCGCGTGCGCGCGCGCCGTCTCTCAGGAGGAGGCGGAGCGGAATAATGGCGAGGCAGTTCGGGTGGCGATTCATAGGCCTGAATATCTATACAGGGCGACAGGGCGGTCCGTCAAGCGGGCCGGCCCGTCACCCCAGCGGGTGGTCGATCGCCTGGCTCTGAGGGGAGAAGAACTTGGGGCCGTCCTCGGTGATGTAGAGGCAGTCCTCCAGCCGGATCCCGAACTCGCCGTAGATGGCGATGGTGGGCTCGTCGCTGAAGCACATGCCGGGGGCCACCTTGGTGGTGTTGCCCTTGACGAAGTAGGTCCACTCGTGCCCATCCATGCCGATCCCGTGCCCGGTCCGGTGGGGCAGGCCCGGCACCCGGTAGCCCGGCCCGAAGCCCGCGTCGGTGATCACCTGTCGGGCCGCCGCGTCCACCGACTCGCAGGTGGCGCCCACCCGCGCGGCGGCGAAGGCGGCGTCCTGCGCCTTGCGCTCCAGGTTCCATACCTCGGTCTGCCGCGCCGTCGGCTTGCCGAACACGGTGGTGCGGGTGATGTCGGACTGGTAGTCGTGCAGCGCACAGCCGGCGTCGAGCAGGACGATGTCGCCTTCGCTCAGCCGCTGCGGCTGCACGCTTCCATGGGGAAAGGCGGACGCCTTGCCGAAACCCACCAGGGCCCAGGGATCGTCGCCGCCGGTCCGCTTGAGCGCGGCCATCATGTTGCCCGAGAGGTCGTACTGAGTCATTCCGGCCTGCAGGGTAGCGAACGCCGCCTTGAACGCCGCGATCGTCATGTCGCTGGCCCGCTGCATCAGTGCCAGCTCGGCGGGCGACTTGTACATCCGGCACCCTGCCGTCACCGGCGTGGCGCTCACCAGCTCGGCCGAGGCGGCGTCCCGCCGCAACCCGTCCACCACGAAAAAGCGTACCTCTTCCTCCAGCCCGAGCTTTCCCGCCGCCAGGCCGCGGTCGCGGAGGAGGCCGGCGATCCGGGCGAAGGGGCTCTCGTCCTCCTCCCAGGTCCGCACGTCGTGGCCGAACCGGATCAGCTCCCGCGCCCGCGCCTCCTCGAAGGCGGGACAGATCCAGCCGGGCTCGCCCCGGGCCGGCAACACCAGGGCAAAGGTGCGCTCGGACAGCGACCAGCTCACGCCGGTGAAGTAGCGCATGCTGGTGCCCGACTCGAGCAGGATCGCCCCCATGCCCCGCTCGGTCATCAGGCGCTGCGCCTTGGCGATCCGGGTGCGCCGCTCGTCGTCCGTGATCGGTTGGGCGCCGGCGGTCATCGGCTCGAGTCGCTTGACCGGGTCGGGTAGGTTGCAGGGATCGGTCTCGCCGGCGAGGAGGGCGCCCGGCTGGAAGGCCGCCGCCCCGGCCAGGCCGGTAAGGGCGGCGGTGAATCGGCGTCGGCTGATGGTCATGGCAGCGGAAGGTAACTGGCGCCGCCGACGGGGGGCAGGCAGCCGGAACTCCCGTCGGCGGCGGTCGGTTGGGGTACCGAAGGCTAGCCGACGAGCCCGTCTCCACGCACTTTACCCGAACGACGTTTCCCCCGACCCCCTGAGCGATGCCGAGCCTCGACACCATCATCCCCCGATTCAAGGCCGCCGACCGCAGCACCCGACTGGAGACGCTGCTCGACTACTCCCGCAAGCTCCCCCCGCTCCCCGAGCGGCTGGAGACGGAAAAGGAGCGGGGCGAGCACCGGGTCCACGAATGCCAGACCCCGGTCTTTCTCTGGGTCGAGCTGGTGGATGGCAAGGTCCACATTCATGCCGACGTGCCCCGGGAGTCTCCCACGGTCCGCGGGTTCATTTCGCTCCTGGCCCGGTCGCTCGAGGGCGCGGCGCCCGAGGACGTGGCGCGGATTCCCGACGACCTGCTCGACCAGCTCGGTCTGAGCGAGACCCTCGGCATGACCCGGACCCAGGGACTCACCGCGATCCTGCATCGGATCAAGCGCTCCGTGGCCGCCCGCTGATGCTGGGCGTGCTGGAGCTGTCGGGTCGCGGCGCCGGGTTCCTGCGGCGCCGGGAGGCCGGATACCTGCCCGCCGGCGGCGACGTGCACGTGGGGGAGCGGGTGGTCAAGCAGTATGGTCTTCGCGTCGGCGACGAGATCGAGGGCCAGACCCGGCCGGGCGGCAAAGGACGGGGGGCTTCGCTGGAGAAGGTGACCGCCATTCTCGGCCGACCGCCCCAGGAGCTCAAGCAGCGCCCCGAGTTCTCCCGCCTCGGTGCCATTCACCCCAACGAGCAGCTCCGGCTCGATTTCCGGCTGGTCCGTCTGGGCCAGGCCGACCCCACCAACCGGGTGATCGATCTGATCACGCCGCTCGGCAAGGGGCAGCGGGCCCTGATCGTGGCCCCGGCCAAGGCGGGAAAGACGATGGTGCTGCAAGCCATCGCCCAGGGCATCGCGGCCAACCATCCGCAGGCCACGCTCTTCATCCTGCTGGTGGACGAGCGGCCGGAGGAGGTCTTCGAGATGGAGGCCACCGGCGTGGGCGAGGTAGTGGCCTCGAGCTTCGACAACCCCGCCGCGCAGCATGTGGCCGTGGCCGAGCTGACGCTGGAGCGGGCCCGGCGCCGGGTGGAGCTGGGCGAGGACGTCGTGATCATCGTGGATTCGCTCACCCGGCTCGCCCGGGCGTACAACACGGTCGAGAAGGGCACCGGCCGCACGCTCTCGGGCGGCCTGGATGCCCAGTCGCTCGAGCGGCCCAAGCGCTTTTTGGGCAGCGCCCGGAAGATCGACCCGTCGCAGGGCGGCGGCTCCCTCACCATCATCGCGACCGCGCTGGTGGATACCGGCAGCCGGATGGATCAGGTGATCTTCGAGGAGTTCAAGGGCACGGGCAACAGCGAGCTGGTGCTGAGTCGGGAGCTGGCGGAGCGGCGGGTCTTTCCGGCGATCGACCTGGTGGGCAGCTCGACCCGCCGGGAGGAGCTACTGCTGGATCCTGCCTCACTCGCCGCCTCCCGCGTCCTGCGCCAGCGGATCGCGGGGATGACGCCGATCAACGCGATGAACGACCTGCTGACCGACCTGCGGCGGCATGCGACCAGCGCGGAGCTGGTCCGGGCACTCAACGGCGGCTAGCCTTTGGCTGCAGCGGCTAGTTATTGGCCGCAGATGAGCGCAGATCGCTCCGATGAACCGGCAGGCTCCGCAGATCCAAGCGGAGATTGTGACTTTGTGGTCAAGAGCACACCACCCGTGGTTCCGCGCTGTACCCTCCTCATGTCGCGGCGCTGGGGTTCACCCACCCCAACCGCGCGCCACAGATGAACACAGATAAAACACAGATAAACGCGGTGAGCTTGGGGTAGTGTGCTGTTGAATACCAAACACGACTATTAGGTAGGGACGCGGTGCTGATCCGATCAGCGGAGCAATCTGTGTCGTCTGGGTTCATCTGTGGCTACTCTGCAATAGCCACAATGAACGCAAGAACACCGGCAGCAAGGTAGCTCGGACGGTGTGCTGTTGACCACAAGAACTGAACGTGCCACGGACGCGGAGCTCTTCAGTCAGCGGAGCAATCCGCGTCCTCTGCGTTCATCTGCGGCCAAAAACCTCCCGTCGAGATGCCGGATCAGGCCCGAGCCGCCGCCCGATTTGCCCGCTCGAACTCCTTCATGAACGCGACCAGCGACTCGATCGCCGCCCGGGGGCAGGCGTTGTAGATGCTGGCCCGCATCCCGCCGGCGTTGCGGTGGCCCTTGAGCCCGTCGAGCCCGCGCTTGGTCGCCTCGCTGATGAACTTGGCCTCCAGCTCCTCGGTCGGCGCCCGGAAACAGACGTTCATGAGCGAGCGGCTGTCCGGCTGCGCGGTGCCGCGGAAGAAGTCGCTCTGGTCGATGTAATCGTAGAGCAGCCCGGCCTTGCTCTCGTTGTGCTCGGCCATCGCCCTGAGCCCTCCCTCCTCCTTGATCCACTTGAAGACCTGGCCCATCACGTAGATCCCGAAGGTGGGCGGGGTGTTGTAGAGCGACTTCTCCGCCGCATGGGTGCGGTACTGCAGCATGGTGGGCAGCGTCTTGGCGCCGGCCTCGACCAGGTTCTTGCGGATGATCACCAGCACCACGCCTGACGGACCCAGGTTCTTCTGGGCGCCGGCGTAGATCAGACCGTACTTGCTGACGTCGATCGGCCGGCTGTACATGTCGCTCGACGTGTCGGCCACCAGCGGCACGCCCGCCGGCACCGGCGGCTCGCTCCGCCACTGGGTGCCGTAGATCGTGTTGTTGGTGGTGAGGTGCACGTACGCGGGCGAGGCCGAGTACTTGATCTCCGATGCCGCCGGAATCCGGTCGAAGTTGGTCGCCTCGCCGGTGGCCGCGAGATGCACCTTGCGGCCCAGGATCTTGGCCTCCTTCACCGCCTTCTGGGCCCAGACACCGGTCAGCAGGTAATCGCCCGTCCGGTCGGCGGGGAGGAGGTTCATCGGCACCATCGAGAACTGGAGCGAGGCGCCGCCCTGCAGGAAGAGCACATCGTAGTCGTCGGGGATGCCCGCCAGATCGCGGCAGTCCTGCTCCGCTTCGTCCCGC
>DASSML010000143.1:0-4218 GCA_035688895.1 Gemmatimonadales bacterium | reverse complement strand
TGGTCGAGCTGAGCTGGGTGGACGGCTCGGGCACCCGTCGCCGCGCCCAGCCGCTCTTCCGCGCCGAGTTCGAGCGGCAGGACGCCGCCTGGCCCCTCACGGCCTGCCGCATCGTCGGGCCATCGGGTCTATGAGCGTCGTGCCGCCGGCCGTGGTGATCGGATGTCGCACGCTGGGATCGGTGGCCCTGACCGTCGACGGTGAGCCCGCCCCGCCGGAGCTTCTCTGGCGCAAGCACCTCGCCCTGCTGATCTACCTCGCCCGCTCGCCCCGGCTCTCCCGCAGCCGGGACCACCTGATCGGCCTGCTCTGGGGCGACCGCCCCGAGGCGGCCGCGCGTCACTCGCTCAGCGAAGCGCTTCGGGTCATTCGCCGCCATGCGGGGCAGGAGGCGCTCGACGTCTCGGTCGGCCAGATCGGGCTCGCGCCCGGCGCGGTGGCGCTCGACGTGGACCAGTTCGAGGCCCACGCCGCCGCGGAGGACTGGGCGGCCGCGGGCGCGCTGGTCGGGGGCGAGTTCCTCGAGGGCTTCTCGGTGCCCGACGCCTCTCCCTTCGAGGACTGGCTCACCTCGGAGCGGGCGCTCTGGCGCCGCCGCGGCACCGAGGCGCTGATCCGCTGGGCTGACGGCCTGGTGCGGACCGGCCGCTCGGCGGAGGCCTGGGAGCCGGCCTCGCGTGCAATGGCACTGGAGCCTACCTCAGAGCCGGCCGCCTGTGCCGCCCTCCGCTCCCTCGCCCTGGTGGGCGACCGGGCCGGCGCACTCGAGCTGTTCGAGCGGTTCAAGACCAGGCTGGCCGAGATGGGCGTGTCTCCCGGTCGCGAGACCGTGGCTCTGGCCGAGCGGATTCGGCGGGAGCGCGGGCCTCGCGCGGTGCCGGCGCCGCCCGACGAGGCGCCGCCGGCCCGCCCACCGCTGGGTGGGCGGAGTGAGGAGCTGGCCCGGCTGCTCGAAGGCGCCGTGCGCTCGGCCCGCACCGGGCGGGCGTCGCTGCTGCTGCTCGAGGGCGAGGCGGGGATCGGGAAGAGCCGGTTGCTGGAGGAGATGCTCACCCTGCTCCGGCTCGAGGGCACCTCGGTCGCGGCCGCGCGCGCCGTCGAGGGCGACCGGGTCGTGCCCGGCAGCGGCGTGCTCGCGCTCGCGCGCGGAGGCCTGCTCGACCTGCCCGGAACCACGGCCGCGGCGCCCGGTGCGCTGGCGGCACTCGCGGCGGTGCTTCCGGCCTGGGCCGAGCGGTTTCCCGGCGTGGCGTCGGCCGAGCCGGTGCCGCTCCCTCGCGCGCTCGCCGAGGTGGTGGCGGCCGCCGCCGCGGAGCAGCCGGTGGTGCTGGCGCTCGACGACGCGCAGTGGGTCGACCCGGACACCGCGCTCGGGCTCGGCGGAGTGCTGCGCGACCTGGCCGCCGCGCCGGTGACGATGGTGCTCGCCACGGCGCCGTATCCGCCCCGGCCCGAGCTGGACGAACTCCGCAGCCGGATCGGCCGCGATCTCGAGGGCTCCGCGATCCGCCTCCGCCGGCTCGACCGCGTCGCGCTCCACCACCTGGCGGGCCAGATGCTGCCCGACTACGACCCGACCGCGCTCGACCGTGTGGTGCGGCGGGTGGCCAACGATTCCGCCGGACTGCCGCTCCTCGCGGTAGAGCTGCTCCGTGCCGTGGCGCTCGGCCTCGACCTGGGCACCATCTCGGGGGCCTGGCCCGCCCCGCTGCACACCCTGGATGAGAGTCTCCCGGGCGAGCTCCCCGACGCGGTCATCACCGCCATACGCATCGCCGCTCGACGGCTGAGCGCGACCGCGCAGCGCGTGCTCGCCGCGGCCGCCGTGTTGGGCGATCTGGCCACGCCGCCGGTCCTGGAGCGCGCCTTGGGGCTGCCTGCCGACGAGGTGGGCCGCGCGCTCGACGAGTTGGAGTGGCACCGCTGGCTCACGTCGGAGCCGCGAGGCTACTGCTTCGTGGCGCGCATCGTCCGGCAGGTGGTGGAGCGAGACATGGTGACCGCCGGCCAGCGCCGGCGTGTGCTGGAAGCCGCCGCTCAGCCGGTCGTGCCCAAGGCCTGACTGGCCGCGCGGTCGAGACTGTCCCGCACGGCCGCGGTGAGCACCGCCGGGGTGATGGGCTTGGGAAGGATCGTCACTCCGGATTCGACCCCGCCCCGGCGCTGCACCTCGTCGGTGCTGTAGCCCGACATCAGCAGGACCGGTAACCGCGGCGACAGCTCCCGCAATCGCGCCATCAGCTCCAGGCCGTTGAGTCGCGGCATCACCACGTCGCTCAGCACCAGGTCGATCTGTCCCGCATTGGCGTGAACGTAGTCCAGTGCGGCCGCGCCGTTCGGGGCCTGAAAGACCTGGTACCCCGCCTCCTCCAGCGCCCGACACACCAGCGATCGCACCACGCTTTCGTCCTCCACCACCAGGATCCGCTCGCCTCCGCCGCGCCCCCCCGTGGGCTCGGCCCGGCTCGCGGTGACCGCGTCGGTGACGAGTGGCAGGTGGATGGCGATGGAAGTCCCCTCGCCCGGCGCGCTGGTGAGGCGGATGAACCCGCCGCTCTGCCGCACGACGCCGTGGACCATCGACAAGCCCAGGCCGGTGCCGCGGTCGATCGGCTTGGTGGTGAAGAACGGCTCGAAGGCCCGCGCCTGCACTTCGGGCGGCATGCCGGCGCCGTCGTCGTGCACCGTGAGCCGCACGTACCGGCCGGGCGAGCCTTCGCCGACATCGACGTCGGCGGACGCCAGCTCGAGATCGCGGGTCTCGATCACGACCATGCCGTTGCCCGCGGTGGCGTCGCGCGCGTTGGCCACCAGGTTGACGAGGACCTGCTCCAGCTGGGTGCGGTCCACCACCGTCCGGGTCTCCCGGCTCGCCTGCACCACCTCCAGACGCCGGTCGGAGCCGAGCACTCGCTGCAGCGCCGGCGTGAGCTCGGCCACCACGGAGCCCACGTCGATCACGGTGGGCCGAAGCACCTGCTGCCGGCTGAAGGCGAGGAGCTGGCGGGTGATGGCGGCCGAGCGCCCGCCGGCTTTCACCATCTCCTGGATGTCCTTCCGCATCGGCTCGTCGGGGCCGAGCTGCTGCAGCAGCAACTCGCCGTAGCCCATCACCACCGACATCATGTTGTTGACTTCGTGGGCCATGCCGCCGGCGAGCTGCCCCACCGACTGGAGGCGCTGACTCTGGCGGATCTGCTCCTCCGCGAGCACCCGCTCGTGGATGTCCGTGGTGATGCCGAGCCACGTGCGGATGGTCCCGGCCGTATCTCGGTAGGGGACGGCGGTGGTGAGCATCCAGCGCCAGGCGTCCTCGCCGGCGCGGAGCCGGTGCTCGACCTGAAACCGCTCGGCACCGGTCCGCACCGCCTCGCTCCACGCGCTGACCACCCGCTCCCGCTCCTCGGGGTGCAAGGCGGTGGTCCATCCGTCGCCCCGCGCGGCCTCGGGAGGAAGCCCGGTGTACTCCTGCCAGCGCGCGTTCACCCAGTCGATGGACCCGTCAGGCTCGGCGGCCCAGAGCAGCTGGGGGAAGGCATCCGAGAGGAAGCGATAGCGGCGCTCGCTCTCTCCCAGCAGCCGAGTCGCCTCCAGGGCCTCGGAGCGGAGAAACGATCCGGCGCCCTCCGGCCCTCCACTCACCAGCAGGTGCTGCGCCCGGCTGTCGCGTTCGGCCAGCGCGCGGAGTCGCACCAGCTCGGTCACGTCCTCTACCCAGTGGAGGATCTGCCGGACCTTCCCGTCGGGTCCCAGAATCGGGGTGTTCAGCGGACTCCACCAGCGTTCCTCGAAACCGCCGGCCGGATGCGGGATGTCGTACTTCTGGAGCGGCATCCGGTCCGGCGCCCGATGGGCCAGCACCCGCTCCAGCGACGCACGCAGGTTGCGGACGCCGTCGGCGGCCGGCTCGTCGGGATTGTCGGGGAAGACCTCGAAGAGGGGTCGGCCGAGCACCTGCTCGCGGGTCGTCAACGTCGCGGCGAGGTATGCCTCGCTTACGCCGACGATGACGAAGTCGGCGCTCAGCAGCAGGTAGTTGGCTGGTACGTTCTCGAAAACCGCCCCATAGTCGGGGCCGAGGCGGCCGTCGGAAGGCATGTCGAGGTCTCCCATGGCGGTCGTTTTGCCACAGTAACACTCAACCCCGGGCTTCGCCAAGCGCGGAGCCGGCGGACCGGCCCCGTGCAGGCGAAATGCTTGCTGCGTTACACGGCCACG
>DASSML010000142.1:0-2198 GCA_035688895.1 Gemmatimonadales bacterium | reverse complement strand
ACCCCGACGCGGCGGCCGACGCCGCGTACCGGGCCGAGCACGACTACGTCGGGGTGCGCTGCGGCCGCATGGACCAGACCATCGTGGCGCACGCCTCGGCCGGCGGGGCCCTCCTCTTCGAGACCGACTCCGGTGCCCGCCGCAAGGTTCCGCTTGGCTTCCGCACCTGGATCCTGCCCACCGGCGTGGACCACTCGCTGGCCGATGGCGGCTACAACGCGCGCCGCGCGGAGTGCGAGCGTGCCCTCGAGATCTGCCGCCGGCGCCTCCCGGACCTGACGGCGCTCGCCCGGCTCGACCCCGAGGCGCTCGAGGAGGTCATGCCTGCGCTGCCGCCGCCGCTCGATCGGCGGGTCCGCCATGTCGTCACCGAGACCGAGCGTACCCGGCTGGCCGCGGCGGCGCTCGAGCGCGATGATCTGGTCGAGATCGGACGGCTCCTGGTCGAGGGGCACGCGTCGCTGCGGCAGGACTACGAGTGCTCCGTGCCCGAAGCCGACGTTCTGGTGGACGCCGCCCTGGAGCACGGCGCGCTGGGTGCTCGGCTGACCGGCGCAGGCTGGGGCGGCTCGGTGATCATGCTCGCTCCCGAGGCGGTCGCGGCCAGCGCCGCGGCGGCCGCCTGCGAGCGCCTGGCCCGCGGGTTCGCGCCCAGTCCCGAGCCCTGGTCCACCGCTGCAGCGGGCGGAGTGCGGCTCGACCTGATGCCGTAGGATCGCCGGCCGGCCGTCCAACCATCCCGCCACCGGCGGTGTCTAAGCCTCGCAACCTTCCCGTGCGGGGCTTCGTGGTGACACCGCTTCTCGGCATGCTGCTGCTGGTGCAGGCTCAGGTGGCCGGGTCGCCGACACTCCAGGCCGCCGCGACGGTCCGTGCCACCCGCGCCAGCGCTCCGCCGGTGCTCGACGGGAGCAGCGCCGACCCGGTCTGGGCCACCGCCACGCCGGTGGACCGCTTCTTGGAGGCCAAGCCGAGCGAGGGGGCGGACCCCAAGTGCCGCACCGAGGCGCGCGTCGCCTTCGACGAGCACAACCTCTACGTCTTCGTCCGCGCGTTCGATCCCCATCCCGACAGCATCGTGAGCCTGCTCAGCCGGCGCGACGACCAGACCGCCTCGGACTACGTGACGGTCATGCTCGATCCTTTCCATGACCGGCGCACCGGGTTCGAGTTCTCGGTCAATCCCGCCGGCGTGAAGACCGACTACGCCATCTACAACGACGGCGACGAGGACGTGAACTGGGACGCGGTATGGGACGTGGCGACCCGGATCGACTCCCTCGGCTGGACCGCCGAGTATCGAATCCCGCTCTCCCAGCTCCACTACTCCGCCAAGGGGAACGGGACCTTCGGCTTCCTGGTCTGGCGGGTGATCCAGCGCCACACCGCCACCGTCACCTGGCCGCTGTACCGGGTCTCGCACAGCGGGCTGCCGTCGCAGTTCGGCCAAATCACCGGTCTCACCGGGCTGGGCTCACCCGGGCACGCCGAGGTCACGCCCTACCTGGTGACCAAGAGCGTGCCCGATGTCGCGGCCGGCGGCCTGACTCGGGAGAACAAGGTCACCGCCGGCGGCGATCTCAAGTACCGGCCGGCCTCGAATCTGGTGCTCAACGCGACGGTGAACCCCGACTTCGGCCAGGTCGAGGCCGATCCCTCGGAGCTCAACCTGAGCGCGTTCGAGACCTTCTTCGACGAGAAGCGCCCCTTCTTCGTCGAGGGCAAGGGCCTGTTCACCTTCCCGGTGAACTGTGTGGTGGTGGTGGACTGCGGCACGGGCGAGGGGCTCTTCTACTCCCGGCGAATCGGGCGCTATCCCCAGCTGAGCGGGCCGAATGGGGAGGTGCCGTCGGCGATCTCGACACCGATCATCGGCGCGGCCAAGATGACCGGGCGTCTTCCCAACGGCTTTTCCCTCGGCGTGCTCGACGCGGTGACCGACCAGGTCGAAGGTACCGGCAACATTACCCTCGAGCCGGCCACCAACTACGCCGTGGTCCGGGCCAACCAGGACTTCCATCAGGGCACCCGCAGCGTCGGCCTCATTCTGACCGGAGTCAACCGCTCGCTCGACCCCTCGAGCGCGGCCTACCTGCACCAGAGCGCCTACAGCGGGGGAGTGGACGGGCGCTGGCGGTTCACCCCGGAGTACGAGGTGTCCGGCTCGTTCGATCTGAGCCGGGTCGCCGGAGATCCCG
>DASSML010000141.1:0-5761 GCA_035688895.1 Gemmatimonadales bacterium | reverse complement strand
GCGTCTCCCCAGCGTGCTGGTGACCACGCCCGAGAGCCTGACGCTGTTGCTCACCCGCGACGACGCCGACACTCTCTTCGACCATCTCCAGCTCGTGGTGGTCGATGAATGGCACGAGCTCATGGCCTCCAAGCGCGGGGTACAGACCGAGCTGGCGCTCGCCCGGCTCCGCCGCTTCCGGCCCGAGCTTCGCACGTTCGGACTGTCGGCCACCCTTGGCAACCTCGACACCGCCCGCGATGCGCTGCTGGGCCTGCGATCCGACAACACTCCTCGCCCCGGTAGAATCGTCCAGGGGCTCGTCCCCAAATCGCTCCAGGTCGATGCCTTGATTCCGGCAACGATGGAGCGCTTCCCCTGGTCGGGCCAGATCGGCCTCCGTCTCCTGCCCGAGGTGATTCAGGCGATCGAGGAAGGCGAGACCGCGCTGGTATTCACCAACACCCGCGCCACCGCCGAGATCTGGTACCAGGCGCTCCTGGCGGCGCGGCCCGACTGGGCCGGCATCATGGCGCTTCACCACGGCTCCATGGATCGAGGGAGCCGCGAGTGGGTGGAGGACGGCCTGCGGGAAGGCAAGCTCCGCTGTGTCGTCTGCACCTCCACGCTCGACCTCGGCGTCGACTTCACCCCGGTGGACCGCGTGCTCCAGGTGGGGAGCCCCAAGAGTGTCGGCCGGCTGGTCCAGCGCGCCGGGCGCAGCGGTCACCGCCCCGGAGCCGTCAGCCGGCTCACCTGCGTCCCGACCAACGCGCTCGAGCTGGTGGACATCGCCGCCGCGCGCGGCGCGCTGGAGGCCCGGGAGATCGAGGCTCGACGGCCGGTCGAGCGCCCGCTCGACGTTCTGGCGCAGCACGCCGTCACCGTGGCGCTGGGCGGCGGATTCCGCTCCGAGGAGTTGCTGCGGGAGGTGCGGACGACCTGGGCCTATCGCGAGCTCACCGACGCCGAATGGCGCTGGGTGCTCGACTTCGTCACCCGGGGAGGGAGCGCGCTGCAGGCCTATCCCGAATACAGCCGGGTGGTGGAGGAGGACGGGGTCTATCGGGTGACCAGCCGGATGGTGGCGCTCAGGCACCGGCTGTCGATCGGCACCATCGTGAGCGAGTCGGCGATGAAGGTGCAGTATCTGCGCGGTCGCACGCTGGGCACCGTCGAGGAGAACTTCGTCGCGCGGCTCCGGCCCGGCGACGTGTTCACCTTCGCCGGACGCACCCTCGAGTTCGTCCGGGTGCGCGGCATGGTGGCGTACGTCCGCAAGACGACCAGCAAGAGCTCCAACGTGCCCCACTGGTCCGGGGCGCGGATGCCGATCTCGCCCCAGCTGGCCGCCTGGATCCGGATCAAGCTCGACGAGGCCCGCCAGGGAATCTTTCTCGGCCCCGAGATGGCGGCGGTGCGTGCGATCCTGGAGCTGCAGGCGCGCTGGTCCCGCCTCCCCGCCGCCGACGAGCTGCTCATCGAGCGGGTGGAAACCCGCGAGGGCCATCACCTCTTCTTCTATCCGGTCGAGGGCCGGCTGGTGCACGAAGGCCTGGCCGCACTCTTCGCCTACCGGCTGGCGCAGATCGGGCCGATCTCCTTCACCCTGGCCGCGAACGACTACGGCCTGGAGCTGCTGAGCGCCGACCGGGCCCCGCTGGACGAGGCCCTCGAGGCGGGACTGCTCTCGCCCTCGCACCTGCTGCACGACATCCCGGCCAGCCTCAATGCGGCCGAGCTGGCGCGGCGGCAGTTCCGGGAGATCGCCCGGGTGGCGGGCCTGATCTTCACCGGGTTTCCCGGTGTGCCCCGCTCGGTCAAGCAGCTGCAGGCCTCGAGCGAGCTGCTCTACGACGTGTTCACCCGCTACGACCCCGACAACCTGCTGGTGACCCAGGCCCACCGCGAGGTGCTGGAGCGCCAGCTGGAGCAGAGCCGGCTCGGGCGCGCGCTCGACCGGGTCGCCGGCGGCCGCACGACGGTGGTCGAGGTGGAGCGCCCTACCCCGCTCGCCTTCCCGCTCCTGGTCGATCGCGCCCGGGAGCAGCTCACCTCGGAGAAGCTCCTCGATCGCATCAAGCGCATGATGACGCCGCTCGAGCGCGCGGCCGATGGCGCAACGGGCCGGTTCCGGCGGGGTGGCCACCGCGGCTTCCGCAGCGGCGGCGTGGTGTGACGGTGACGAGACCGTCGGAGGTGCACCTCGAGCTGGCCGGCGAACCGGTGCGGCTACTCCCGGAGCGGGCGCTCTTCTGGCCGGCGGCGTGCGCCCTGGTGGTGGCCGACATGCATTGGGGCAAGGCCGCCACCTTTCGGGCGGCCGGGATACCCATTCCCGGCGGGGCCACCCGCCAGGACCTGGAGCGGCTCGACCAGGCGATTGCGCGCACCGGAGCACGCCGCCTCATCGTGCTGGGCGATCTCTTTCATGCCAAGGCCGGCCGGGTCGCGACCCGGACCCTGGCCGACTTGCGCCGCTGGCGCGAGACGCGCGACAGCCTGGAAATCCAGCTGGTGCGCGGCAATCACGACCGCCACGCCGGCGACCCGCCGGCGGATCTCCGGGTCAACTGCGTCGACGCCCCCGCCTTCCTCCCGCCGTTCGTGCTTCGGCACCAACCCGCGCCCACGGAGCAGGGCTATACCCTGGCCGGCCACGTGCACCCGGGAATCGTGCTGGCCGGCCTGGGGCTCTTCCGCGAGCGTCTGCCCTGCTTCGTGATCGGAGAGAGCGTCGCGGTGCTTCCGGCCTTCGGCAGCTTCACCGGACTGGGCATGATCACCCCGGAGCCGGGGGAGCGCGTCTTCGTCGTGGCCGAGAGCGAGGTCGTTCCGGTAGGCTGAAGTCCGACCCTTTACCGCCGAGCCCGTCATGCCCGCCTATGTCATCGTCCAGATCGAGGTCGAGGATCCCGTGCGCTATGCCGAGTATCGCCGCATCGCGCCGTCCTCCATCGCGGTGTACGGCGGGCGTTACGTGGTGCGCGGCGGCGAGTGTCGGATTCTCGAGGGGAGTTGGACGCCGCCGCGGCTGGTGGTTCTGGAGTTTCCGACCATCGAGCAGGCCCAGGCCTGGTGGGATTCGCCCGAGTACGCGCCGGCCAAGGCGCTGCGCCAGCAGAGTGCCCGGACCGAGATGGTCCTGATCCAGGGGTCTGCCGGCTGAGCACCCGTCGGCGCGTCCTGCTCTGGTCCGTACCCGTCGCGGTCCTGGGCGCGGCGGCGCTGGTGTCGCTCAGGTCCTGGTGGGAGCGCCGTCCCGCCGAAACCTGCCCGGGGCACCACCGCGCGGAATACGACAGCGTGACCGTGGTCCCCGTCGAGTTCCGGGTGCTCGTGCTCACCGCCCGTAGGGGCTACGCGCATCGTTCGATCCCCGCGGCGACGCTCGCCCTGCAGGATCTGGGAGCCCGCAACGGGTTCTCGGTCAAGGCCACGGCCGATCCCGGGTTCCTCACCACCGGCCGTCTGCCCGACTTCGCGGTGTTGGTTCTCCTCCAGACTACCGGCGACTTCCTCGACAGCACCCAGCAGGCCGCCCTGCAACACTACGTGCGCGGTGGCGGCGGCGTGGTCGCAATCCATGCGGCGCTCGACGCGGAGCCCGACTGGGGCTGGTACCATCAGCTCCTCGGTGCTGAGTTCGCGGGGCACCCCCGCATTCAGTCGGCCCGGTTGGTGCCGGGACCCTGGGAGCGCACCGACGAGTGGTACAACTATCGGGCCCAGCCCAGTGCGGATCGCATCCTCCTCGGCGTGGACGAGCGCAGCTATCAGGGTGGGCGTATGGGCGAGACACATCCGGTGACCTGGACTCGTACGTTCGACGGTGGGCGGGTCTGGTACACCGCGATGGGCCACACCACGTGCAGCTATGCGGAGCCCGCCTTCCTGGCCCATGTCCTCGAGGGGATCCGCTGGGCCGCCAGGGTCGGCGAAACGCGGGCGGGCGACTAGGTTTCCCCCCGCCGTAGGCCCGCTCGTTGGGCTGTTTCAGCGATGAACACCAGCGTCACTTCTTGGGGAGTCCATGATCCGCGCTCCGCTCTTTCGGTTGCTCGCCCCGCTCGCTCTCGTCTCGACTTCTCTCGCGGCCCAAGCCGCACCGTCGCCCGGCCTGGACACGGCCGGCATGGACCGCGAGGTCAAGCCTGGAGACGCGTTCTTCGAATACGCCAACGGCGCCTGGGTCCGCCGCACCGAGATCCCCGCCGACCGGAGCACCTACGGGGCGAGTGCGATCCTCATCGAGCAGACCGACCGCAAGGTCGCCGACCTGATCCGCGATCCCGCGAACGCCCGGGCTCCCGTCGGCTCCGACCTGCGCCGCGTGGCCGACTACTATGCCGCGTTCCTTGATACGACGGCGATCGAGTCGGCCGGTCTCACGCCGCTCAAGCCCAGGCTGGACTCGATCGCGGCCATCCGTGACCGCCGCGGTCTCGCCCGATACCTGGGCACCACGCTGCGTGCGGACGTCGACGCGCTCAACAACACCAACTTCTACACCCCGAACCTGTTCGGCCTCTGGGTGGCGCAGGACCTGGACGACCCCGCCCAGTACTCGCCGTTCCTGCTGCAGGGCGGCCTGGTCATGCCGGACCGGAGCTACTACCTCGACACCGCCGCCACGATGGTGAAGATCCGGACCGAGTACCGGAAGCACGTCGAGGCGATGCTGCAGCTCGCGGGCGTGTCCGATCCGGGGCGCAAGGCGGAGGCGATCATCGCCCTGGAAAAAGGGATCGCCACGGCGCACTGGAGCCGGGAGCAGTCGGGCGACGTGAGCAAGGGGAACCATCACTGGGCCCGAAGCGCCTTCGGCACCAAGGCACCGGGCCTCGACTGGGACGCCTTCTTCGGCGCCGCCGGGCTCACCCGCCCGACTCGGTTCGTGGTGTGGCAGCCCAGCGCCGTCACCGGGATCGCCAGGCTGGTCGGCTCCGAGTCGCTGGAGACCTGGAAGGACTACCTCACTTTCCACGCCATCCAGTCGCGGGCCGCGGTCCTGCCGGCGGCGTTCGACCGCCAGTCCTTCTCCTTCTTCGGACCGGTGATGAGCGGCGCAACCCAGCAGCGTGAGCGCTGGAAGCGCGCGGTGGACGCGACCAACGGGGCGGTCGGTTTCGCGGTCGGGAAATTGTACGCGGAGCGTTACTTCCCGGCCGCGGAGAAGACACGGGCCCAGGAGATGGTCGCGAACATCATCGCCGCGTTCCGCGACCGCATCGACGGCCTGGAGTGGATGGCCCCCGCCACCAAGAAGGAAGCGAAGGCCAAGCTGGCGGTGCTCAAGGTGGGCGTGGGCTACCCCGACCGCTGGCCGACCTACGAGGGCCTCGAGGTAAAGCCCGGCGACGCATTCGGCAACCTGGAACGAGCCGAGCTGTTCCAATACCGTGGTCGTCTGGCTCGATTGAGCCAGCCGGTAGATCGGGGCGAGTGGGTGATGACCCCGCAGACGGTCAACGCCGTCAATCTGCCGGCGCTGAACGCGATGAACTTCCCCGCTGCCATCCTGCAGCCGCCCTACTTCGATCCTCGGCGGCCCGCCGCGATGGACTACGGGGCGATGGGCGCGATCATCGGCCACGAGATCAGCCACAGCTTCGACAACCAGGGCGCGCTGTTCGACTCTCACGGCCGCTTGCACAACTGGTGGACCCCGGAGGACTTCAAGCACTTCGCGGCGTCGTCGGCCCAGCTCGCCGCGCAGTACAGCACCTACCGCCCCTTCCCCGACCTCGCGGTCAACGGGAAGCAGACCCTGGGCGAGAAC
>DASSML010000140.1:0-10401 GCA_035688895.1 Gemmatimonadales bacterium | reverse complement strand
GCGACGAGCAGCCCCACGACGAGGCCGGCGGTCCGGAGCACGTCGCGGCTCCGCCATCCGCTCACCCGGGTGCGGTCAGCCACGGGCATCCGGGTGCGGGTGCAGGCGGGGCGCGTCGGGATTCGACAGGTCCAGCCAGTCCCACTGGATGGGCCGCCGACGGATGCGGCGACCGAAGAAGGGGATAGACCGAAGCAGCGGCACCCCCACGGCGAAGTCGAAAATCTCCTCGAGAAATCCCTCGGGACCGCTCAGGTACTCCCGCACCACGTATTCCTCGCCCCGGGGCTCGAGCACGATCTCCTCGATTCGCGCGTCCACCCGGTCACCCGGTCCCAGCACCTTGCGGCCCAGCAGCAGCTCGGCCCGTATCTCACGCGCGCTCATTGCGGGGTGCCCGGTATCCGCCGAACCACGTGATCCCGCAGCCATTCCTCCCAGGCGCGCGCGGCGGTCCCCTCCGCGACCAGATCCACCCGGATGTCCACTCCGATGGCCCGCACCTTGGACCAGGGAATTCGAAGGGTGCCGTCGCTCCTAGGCCCGAATCGGCGGAGCCACCACTCCACCCACGCGGCGAGACGCGGGTGTATCCGCCGTGCCAGCGTCACCGGCCCGACCTCGATCGCCGCGATGCGGGGTGGCTCACCGTCGCGCAGCTCCAGGATGACGCCGTCCACCTTCCCCAGCCGCTGCCCCGCGCGATCGACCACCTGCTGATCCAGGATATCCCGCGTCAGGTTCATCGGTCATCCTCCCATGAGCTGGAGCGGAATCGCGACGAGCGCGATCAGTGATGCGAGCAGGCTGATCCCCACCACTGCCGCGTTGCCGATCCAGCCGTTGCGGTACTCGCCGACGTATGCGGGGTCGTTCATCAACACGATGAAGGGGAGCGTCACCAGCGGAAGCGTCACCGCGGTGAGCGCCATGCTGAACACCGTGAGCGCGAGGGGATCGACGCCGAGCGCGATGAGCACAGCGGCCGACCCGATCATCACCGTGTAGACCAGGCTGAACCGGGCGGAGTTGGTCGGAAGGGAGTTGAGGGTATAGTTCCACCCGAAGCCCTGCGCGAAGACGTAGGCCCGTCCCAGCGCCACCTCCAGCGTGGCGCCGAAGCAGGTGACCGCGAGCGCGGCCGCGAAGAGGTACAGTCCCGGGCGCCCCAGCGGCTCGACCAGCATGAGGGCGACCTGCTCGTATCGCTCCACCTGGATCCCTCGGGGGTGGAAGACCATGGCGGCGGCCAGCATCACCCCGAAGGCCAGCACCGCCCCGAAGCTCATGCCCACAATGGCGGTGAACCGGTTGCTTCCGATGTGATTCTCGTCCCATTGGCCCTCGATGGCCCCCGAGGAGTAGAAGAAGAAGAGATACGGGCTGATCAGGGCGCCGAGGATGCTGACGGCGAGGAACCAGTAGGTGGTCCCCTCGGCCGGAGGAAGGCTGGGAAGCAGTCCCGCGACGACCGCGTGAACCGGCGGGTGCAAGCGGACGGCGGCGACCACGAAGGCGAGCGCCACGAGCCCCAGCAGCGCGACCCCGTCCTCGACCAGGCGAAGGTTGCCCTTCCACAGGAAGAGCCAGCTGCCGATCGCCACCGGGAAGGCCCACCACTGGTAGCCGATCCCCGTGACCAGCTGGAGGGCGAGGGCGACGCCGCCGATCTCCGCGGCGAGGACCAGCCAGTCGACGATCAGCCCCGGGATCGTCGTCACCAGGAAGAAGCCGGCGCCGAATCGTTCCCGCATGGCGTCCTGCAGGGTGTGCTTGCTCACCGCCGAGAGGCGCCCTGACATCTCCACCAGGAAGATCACGCAGACGGTGCCCAGCACCAGCACCCAGCCGAGCCGGAATCCGAACCCCGCGCCGGCCTGCGCGGCAGTCGCGATAGCGCCGACCTCGAGGAAGCCGCCGATGCTGGTGAAGATCCCGAGCGCGACCTCGAGATATCGCCTCACGGGGCGGACGCCGCGCGGAGGTTCGCCAGCGCCTGGGCGCGCCCCTCCTCGACCGCGCGCATGACCTGGCGCACGTACTGCTCGGGGAGGTCTCCCCGCGCCCGTTGCTCGTCCAGGAGGCGCCTCGTCGCCTGCCACGAGGCCAACTTCATCCTGGCGTCTTCCGCCCTGGCCTCGGGAGACCTGGTGCACCCGGCGAGGAGCACCGCGCCCACGACGGCGAAGGCAAGGGTGATCGCTCTCACGCCGGGATCGGGGCCGCTCGCCGTCGATCGGCCCGGCGCTCCGCATCGCGCAGCCAGCGCGCCGTCAGCGCCAGAGCCGCGATCAGGTAGGTGATCCCGCCAGGCATCCACATCACCAGCCCCGCGAGCTGCTGATCCTCCAACGGGGTGAGACCCCAGAGCGCGGTCGTGTGGTACGCGGGATACCACGGCACGGCGGCGAAGGTGATCAGGGCGCCGAGCGCGCCGGTGTACAGGCTGGTGAGGAAGAGCGACAGGATCGCCGCGCCCCGATGGCGTCGGGCGGCCGGCGTCTTCAGGATCGACCACCAGTAGAGCACGGCCGCCGCGAGGAAGCTCGAGTGCTGCAGCGCATGCACCCATTCGGAGGCGAGGCTCCGCTGGTAGAGCGCCGGCAGATGCCACGCCGTGAGCACCACGGCCTGGACGATCCAGGCGACGTCCATCCGTGTGAGCGCGCGCCAGAGCCGGCGGACCCACGGTCGGCGGACCGCCCGGCCGACCGCGCGCCGCCCGTTCCACGGCAACACCCGCAGCACCGGGACCATGGTGTCGCCGAGCACCAGGAGCGGCGCCGCCACGGTCATCAGGATCTCGTGCTGGGTCATGTGGGCCCAGAACAGGACCTCGCCCAGCGCGTGCAGCGGGCTCACCAGGGCCAGCACCAGCGCGCCCCAGCCGAACCAGAACGCGGCCGTGCGCCAATCGCGTCGGCCGCGGCCTCTGCGGCGACGGTCGCGTCCGCCCAGCCAGTAGAGCAACGCGACCGCGAGGAGTCCGCCAAGGATGAGCGGACTTCCTGTCCAGGCGCCCCACACGTCGTGGGGCGCGAGGGGCTGGGCGTCATGCAGCGGCAGGAGCGTCACGCCCCAACGCCGTCAGCCACAGGGGCCGAGCAGAAGGAACGGCAGTCCGTTCAGCACGATGCCGAAGAAGAAGAGGCCGCTCAGCAGCATGCCGCCGAGTGCCATGAAACGCGACCGACCTTCGCCGATCTCCAGCGGATGCTCCTCGTTCGAGGGGTGCTGCTCCCGGGTCGACCGCCAGCTCCTGAGCGCGATCACCCCAGCCGCCGCCGCGACGGCCAACGCCGCGATCGACACCAGGAGGACGATCGGATCGGTGGGGAAGATCGGGCGCGACAGGGGGTGATCCCTGGGGAAACAGCCGTGCGCGACCACGGGGTAGAGCACCAGCATCTGGAGGCTCCAGACCACCGGCGCGGCGAAGAGCCCGAACCAGAGCGCCGCCAGGCTCACCTGATGCCGTGCATGGGAGGGATGCGTCATCCCGCCAGCCTCGGCGACAGGTAGAGCGAGGTGAACACCGCGAGCCAGACCACATCCACGAAATGCCAGTACCAGGCCGTGTTGGTGATGGCCAGGTGCCGCCCCTCCGCGAAGTGCCCCAGCCAGGCGCGCACCATCACCACCAGCAGCATCAGCAATCCCACCGCGACGTGCGCACCGTGGAAGCCGGTGACCGTGTAGAACAGCGAGCCGTACGCATCCGTCCGGGGGCCGAAGTCCGAGTTGTGATACTCGATCATCTGGACCGCGAGGAACACCGCTCCGAGTACGATGGTGAGGAGCAGCCCGGCCCGGAGCCGGCCCTGGCTTCCCCGCCGGATTCCCGACTCCGCCCACCACATGGTGCCGCTGCTGGCGAGGAGCACGAAGGTGTTGGGCAGCGCCAGCCGGAGCTCGGGCGGGCCGTGCGGCGGCCACGCGCCCCTGGCGATGGAGCCGAGGTAGAAGTAGCTGAACAGCAGGTACGCGAAGAGCGACGCCTCGGTCGCGATGAGGAAGACGACTCCCCACCACGCGGGCGCTCGCCGGTCCTGCAGCTCGACCGGGAGGGCCCGGAGGGCCGCGATCGCGGGCGCGCTCATGGCCAGAGCCACCCGGCGACGAACACGATGGAAAGCGCTCCTCCCGCCCCTGCGATCCACCAGCCGCTGATGAGCAACCCGTACGCGGTGACCGTGAGCGCCAGCCCCAACAACAGCGGCCAGAGCGAGTCCTCCGGCATCCGGAGTACCTGCTCCGGCTCGGCGTCGAGGGCCGACGTGCCCAGCGTCTCCCGGCCCTGGTCGAGCGTCGGACCGACGTCGAGCTTACTGCGGGCGCCCTCACCCAGCTCGGCCTCCCAGAGCGGGTGGCGGCTCTCGACCGTCGGGATGACCGCGAAGTTGTAGGGCGGCGGCGGCGAGGGAATCGACCACTCCAGCGTCGGCGCGTCCCATGGATTGGGCCCAGCCAGGGTCCCGTGCCGTCGACTCCACCAGACGTTCACCAGGAAGAGCAGGATGCCGAACGCGAACACGAACGAGCCGATCGTCGAGATCAGGTTGAGCGTGTCCCACCCCAGCCCGGCGGGGTAGGTATAGATCCGTCTCGGCATCCCCATGAGGCCGGTCACGTGCATCGGCAGGAACGCGAGGTTGAAGCCGACGAACATGATCCAGAAGTTCCAGCGCCCGAGCCGCTCGCTCAGCATCCGCCCGGTCATCTTCGGGAGCCAGAAGTAGAAGGCGCCGATCACCGCGAAGAGATTGATCCCGATCAGGACGTAGTGCAGGTGCGCCACCACGAAATAGGTGTCGGTGAGCTGCCAGTCGAACGGCACCGCCGCCGTGGCCACGCCGGACACCCCGCCGATGACGAAGAGGACCACGAACCCGGCGGCGAAGAGGAACGGCGTCCGCACCACCGGCCGCCCATGCCAGATCGTCGCGATCCAGGCGAAGACCGCTACCGCGCTCGGCAGCGTGATCACCATGCTGGCCGCGCTGAAGAATGTGGTGGAGACCGGTGGCAGGCCGGTCGCGAACATGTGGTGGGCCCAGACCCCGAAGCCGAGAATGCCGGTACTGACCGTGGCCAGCGCGACGAAGGTGTAGCCGACCAGCGGGCGGCGGCAGAACACCGGCAGGTAGTCCGAGACCATGCCCATCGCGGGGAGCACGATGATGTAGACCCAGGGGTGCCCGAAGATCCAGAACAGGTGCTGCCACAGGAGCGGATGGCCGCCCGCCGCGGTGTCGAAGAAGTGCATCCCGAACCGGCGGTCGAAGTAGAGAAAGACGCACGCCACCGTCAGCGCCGGCAGGGCGAACAGCACCGCGAACGAGGTGGTCAACGTCCCCCACATGAAGATCGGCAGGCGGTTCACCGACATTCCCGGCGCACGCATCGTGAAGGCGGTGACGATGAAGTTGATCGCGCCCACCGTGGTGGACACGGTGAGGAGGATGAGGCCCAGGGCGTAGAAGTCCATGTTGAGCCCGGGCGAGTACGCCGCCTCCGTGAGCGGCACGTAGGCGAACCACCCCCGATCCGGCGCCTGCCCCACCAGGAAGCTGCTGTAGAGAAAGAGCCCGGCGAAGAGGAATACCCAGTAGCTCAGCGCGTTGAGCCGGGGGAACGCCATGTCCCGCGAGCCGAGCAACAGCGGCCACAGGAAGTTGCTGAACCCGGAGAGGATCGGCGAGGCGTAGAGAAAGATCATCGTCACGCCGTGCATGGTGAACAGCTGGTTGTACTGCTCCGGTCCGAGCAGGTGCCGCTCCGGGCCGGCCAGCTGCAGGCGCATGGCGGACGCCTCCAGTCCGCCCAGGATCAGAAACAGGAACGCCGTGGCCAGGTACCGTTTGCCGATGGCCTTGTGATCCACGGTGCCGAGGACGCCGAGCAGGCCCGGTGCCGTCTCCCAGATCCGCTCCAGCCGCTCCTCGAGCCCGGCCGACCGCTGGTCGGGGGTTATCGTGGTAACGGTCACGGGTGCCTCATCGCAGGGTCTCCAGGTACGCCACCACCGCCTGCAGCTCAGGACCGGACAGCCCTACGGCCGGCATCGCGGTGCCGGGCTTGAGGGCGTGGGGGTTGGCGATCCACGCGGCCAGCCCACCGCGGGTGTTGGCCACCGTGCCGGCCGCGAGCATCCGGCGCGAGGCGACGTGGGTGAGATCCGGGCCCAGGGCGCCGCCTGCCGCCGTCCCGCGGATGGTGTGGCACAGCGCGCAGGCGCCGTCGGTCACGAGCGCCTGTCCCGCCATGGCAGAGGCGCTGGCTAGCCCGGCCGGCTGGCGCTGCTGGTCGAGCCAGCGGCGGAACGCCGCCGGCGACTCGGCGACGACCGTGAGCTGCATCCGGGCGTGCTCCAGCCCGCAATACTCGCCGCAGGTGCCCCAGTAGACGCCGGGATGGTCCGCCTGCACCCAGGCAACGTTGTGCTGCCCGGGAATCAGGTCCGTCTTCCCGGCCAGCTCAGGCACCCAGAAGCTGTGGATCACGTCGGCGGTCGAGAGCTCGAGCCGCACCGGCTGTCCGGTCGGCACGTGCAGCTCATTGGCGGTGGTGGTGATGCTGGCCGACAGCGAGTCGCGGTAGCGGACCTCCCACCACCAGCGATGCCCGACGACCTCGATCGTGGCGGCGCTATGGGAGGGCACGGCCGCCGCGCCGAGCGTCCGCACCGTGAGCACGAAGACGAAAGTCAGGATCACCGCCGGCACCGCCAGTCCACCCACCACGATCCAGGTGAGTCCCTGGCCGGAGCGGCTCACGGCCGCCCCCTCCTGGCGGGCGCGGAGCGCGGCGACCAGCACCAGCACGCTGACGACGAGCACGACCACGACCGAGATGCCCAGCAGCACCCAGCCGAGTGACGCGAGCGGTGACGCGGCCGGGCCGGCCGGGTGAAGCATGACGGGTGTCTGGACTGTCCTCGGCAGGATCATGTCGGGCACCGTCGCGGTGCCGTGGCCACGAGGCCGCCGCTATCTTTCCGAGGTAGTCGTTCGTTCTTCATGCGTACGCCCGGTGCGCCTGTGCCGTGGGCTTCCTAGATCAGGAGAAGCCCGGCCTGCCGCCGTGATCCAACTCACGCCCGATTCGAGCCGCTCCTGTCCCATCTTCTCGAGGCAACACCCGCCGCGGCACCTGCATCTCGTGTGGGTGCCAAAGGTTCCGCGCTGCGACTGGTGGTCGTGGGATGCGGACGGGTGTTCGAGCGGTTTCACCACCCGGCGCTGCTGAACTCGTCCGCCTGGGAGCTGGTCGGCGCGGTAGACACCCGTCCCGCTCGCCTCCACTGGGTCGCAAGCGTGCAGCCCGACCTTCCGGTGGCCGAGTCGCTCGGCGCGCTGCCGGACAGCGCGGCGTTCGACGCCGTGCTGATCGCCACGCCGCCCGAGTCGCACTGTCCGCTCGGGGCCGAGGTGCTGCGACGAGGCGCCCACCTGCTGATCGAAAAGCCGCTGGCGCTCCAGGCGGGCGAGGCGGCATCGCTGCTGGCGGTGGCGGAGCGCGCCGGCCGCCAGGTGTGGGTCGGCTTCAATCGCCGCTTCCGCCCCGGGTACGGCGAGCTGCGACGACGGCTCCAGGGTGTGCCGCCGGAGCGAATTCGCGGGCTCGACTTCGACCTGCATACCGATCCCCGGCGCTGGGATGCCATCACCCGCCACGCCGACGACCCGGAGGGACGCGGCGGGCTGATCGACGACCTGGCCTCGCACCAGCTCGATCTCGTTCCCTGGCTCCTGCAACGGCCGGTCGAAGCGGCGCGCGCCCGGTACCTTCGCCGCGAGCCCGGCGCCACGGTGGTCGAGATCGGTTTGCGCTTCGCGGGCGGCACCGAGGCCCGCTGCCGCGCCGGACACGGGACCCTCCAGCTCGAGCGAATCACCGTGGACCTCGGCGACCGGATGCTCGTCGCCTCGGCTGGGGGGTTGGTCGCCACCTCGCCCGCGCTGGCGCCGCTCGTCGGACGGCGACTCGCCGCCAAGGCGCTGGCCGACGCGGTCCGCCGCCGGATCACCCGGCTGCCCAAGGCCACCGTGGATACCATCCGGCGACAGCATGCCGATTGGGCGGCCGCCCTGCACGGTGCGGAGCCGCCCGTCGGTGCCGCGGCCGACGGCCTGGCCGGTGCACGCTGTGTTGCGCTCACCGATGCCGCCCGGCACAGCCTCGCCGGCGGCGGCGCCTGGGTGCCGGTCTCGCCGCACGGCGCCCAATGACGGCACGCACACCGGCCGTACTGCTGGGACTCGATGCCGCCGACCTCGGCCTCATCCAGCGGCTCGGCGCGAGCGGCAGCCTGCCCAACCTCTCCCGGCTGTTGGAGCGCGGCTGTACCGGCGTGATCCGGGGCGAGGCGGAGCGGTTCGCCGGCGGGGTGTGGCCCACCTTCTATACCGGGCAGCCGGTCTCCCACCACGGCGTGTACCACAACAAGCTCTGGCGTCAGGAGCATATGCGCTGCGAGATCGCCGCGGCCGACTGGTGCCCTGAGCCTCCGTTCTGGGAGCGGTTGCGCGGCAGCGGCCGCCGCATCGCGGTGGTGGACGTGCCGATGACGGTAGCGCGGCCGGGCCCGCTCGAGGGAATTCATCTCGCGGGTTGGGGCACCCACGACGTCATCACCCGGGGAGGCTGGCCCGCCAAGCTCTGGCAGGAGATCGAGACCGCGCTCGGCGCTCCGGGCATGCCGGCGGAACAGTTCGGCTCGCAGACGCCCGCCATGCTGGGTCGGCTCGCTCACGAGCTCAAAGCCGCAACCTCGCAGGTGGCCGAGATCGGCGCTCGGCTCTACCGCCGGGAGTCATGGGATCTGTTTCTGCTGGTATTCGGCGGGACCCATCGGGGCGGGCACTACCTCTGGGACCTGTCTCAGGTTGATGTCCGGGGGCTCAGCGCGGGCCGCCGGCGTGCCCTGAGCGACGCCCTCGGCCAGGTCTACCGCGCCGCCGACGCCGGCGTGGGCCGAATCCTGGAGCTGGTGCCCAGCCACACCCGGGTGCTGGTGTTCGCTCTCCATGGGATGGGGCCCAACACCACCTGGGCCGATCGCTGCGCCGCCATTCTGGGACGGATCATCTCGGGCCGGCCGACCGGCTCGGCACCGCGCGGGGGGCTGATGTACGCCGTGAAGAAGGCGATCCCCTGGCGCCTCGCGCGCGCCGTGACGACGCGGATCTCCCCGGAGCTGCAGGCTCGCCTGGTGCCCATCTGGTCCTCCAGGATGTTCGACTGGCGCACCACCCGCGCGTTTCCCCTGCCGATGGATCACGCCGGATACGTTCGGGTCAACCTGCGGGGCCGGGAGCCGGAGGGGATCGTTGCGCCCGAGGAGTATCGCCCGCTCTGCGACGAGATCGCGGACGGCTTTCTCGGCTTTCGTGATGCCGTCTCCGGGAAGGCGATCGTCCGGCAGGTGCACCGGCTGGATGATCTGGCTCCGCCCGGTGCCCGGGCCCGCGATCGCCTGCCGGACCTGGTGATCGAGTGGTCCGACGTGCCCCCCGGGGCGGCGCCGGTCATCCGCTCGGAGCGCCTGGGCGAGCTCACTTGGCGCTCGCCCCAGCTCCCGTCTGGGCGCTCCGGCAATCACGGTGGCGACGGCTGGTTCGTCGCCGCGGGACCGGGGATCGAGGTGGGGGCAGCCGCCGCCGTGCATCCGATCGTGGACCTCGTGCCCACGCTCTACCGTTGGCTGGGGCTCGAGCCCGATCCCGCCCTCGCGGGTCAGCCGATCCCCGAGCTGGTGCGATGACGCCCCCGGTGACGCTATGCATCGTCAACTACAACGGGGAGCGTTACCTGCCCCGCACGCTCGAGGCGGTGCGCGGATCCAGCCTGGCGTTCGACGAGATTCTCCTGGTCGACGACGCCAGCCCCGACCGCAGCGTGGCGCTGGTGCGGGAATCGTGGCCCGAGGTCACCGTGCTCGCGCGGGCCACGAACGGCGGCCCGGGCGCGGCGCGCAACGCCGGCTACGCCGCCGCCCGCAACGATCTGATTCTCTTCATCGACAACGACGTCGCGCTCACGCCCGGGTGCGCCGAGCGTCTGCGGACGGCCCTGCTGGAACGCGAGGGGGCGGCCGTAGCCATGCCGCGCGTTCTCTATGCCGCCCGACCCGACACCATCCAGTACGAGGGAGCGGACTGCCACTTTCTTGGGCTCATGGCTCTCAGGCGCGTCGATCAGCCGGCTGCCGAGGCGCCGGCCGGCGTCGAGGAGACCCAGTCGGTAGTGACCTGCGGCTTCCTGGTCCACCGGGGCCGCCGTGGGACGACTCCGCCCTTCGACGAGTCGTTCATCTTCAACTACGAGGATCACGACTTCGGGGTCCGTACCCGGATCATGGGTCACATCGTTCTGGCCGTGGGAGACGCACTGGTGCTG
>DASSML010000139.1:0-2084 GCA_035688895.1 Gemmatimonadales bacterium | reverse complement strand
CTGGCGGAGATCCTCCTTCAGGTAGTAGGCCACCGCCAGCGACTGGTTCAGCGCCAACGCCTCATTCAATCGGGTGCAACCCGTTTGGCTGCAACCTTCGCGTGATCGTAAGCCCTTGAGATATCGGGAGGAAGTGCTCGTTCGTCGGATCGGGCCAGGTTCGGAGGTGCGCCCGAGGGGTCATTATTCGCAATCGAGGCTGAAAGGGGAGGCTCAGGGGACGTATCCTGACCGCTGTTCAACAAGTCCCAAACGGGAACGGTCCGGAGTCGGTCCCCATGAGCGCCGGTCAGAGTAGTCCGCCCGCAGCGGCTTGTCCACCGACACGCGACGAGTTGCAACAGCAGATCCATCAGCGGCTCGACGAGATCATTGCGTACTGCCTCAGTGAGCCAGGGCCGACATCCTTCCTCGAGTTCGAGACGGCCCTGCTGGGGCCCCTGCGATCGCTGGGCGGTTTGCTGATCCAGCTCTTCCTCCGGGCGCGCCATGACCGGTTCGACACAACGGTCTGGACGCGGGACCGCGGCTATCGCGTGGCGGACCCCGCCGCCGGGCGGACCCTCAAGACCAGTTGCGGGCCGGTCGCCTACGTCCGGGCCTTCCTCGTGCCGCGCCGCGGCGGCGGGCCCGGCGTGCACCCGTTGGACGTCGCGCTGGGCCTGAGCCGCGATGCCTATACGCCGCTGGTCATCGGTTGGTTCTGCCGGCTGGCCACCCGGGTGAGTTTCCAGGTCGCCAGCGGCCTCGGGGGGATGTTCCTGGGGGCCGCGCCGCCGCCGTCGGCGATCGAGGAATGGGTCCTGGGCCTGGCCCGGCCCGCCTACGTCTATCTCAGCGACGGCCCCTTGCCCGAAAACGATGGCGAGGTGCTGGTCATCGAGATCGATGGGAAGGCGGCCCCCACGGCCACGGAGCGGGAGTTGGCGCGGCGCCGCGGCCCGCGGGCGCGGCACGCACCCGGCTGCAAGTGCCAGCGGCATCGGGGCCGGGCGCAACGGCAGCGGCGGGGTCGGAAGACGCGGCGGAAGAAGGGGGACAAGAGCAAGAACGGCCGTAGCGCGACGCTGGTGGTGATGTACACGCTGCGGCGGGGCGAAGACGGTCGGCTGCACGGCCCGGTCCACAAGAAGGTGTTCGGGACGTTCGGTTCGCGGACGTCGGCGCTGGAGTGGGCGCGGACGCAGGCGACACGCCGCGGCTTCCCCCCCGGAACCGCCAAGGTGGTCCAGATCGTTGTTGACGGCGAGACGTGCCTGGAGCAACGACTGCGGCGGCTGTTCCGCGGCGCGACCCTGACCTTGGACGTCCGGCACGCGCAGGAGAAGCTCTGGGAGGTGGGCCGGTTATTCCATCAGGAAGGCAGTGCGGAGTTGACGCGCTGGGTCGAGGACTTGGAAGAGTTGCTCTACAAAGGGCATGTGCGGACGTTACTGCGACGGTTGGAGCAGGCGATGCGAGGCGTGAGCCCGCGCGGCCCCGGGACGAAGGCGAAACGGGAGGTGCTGAAGCGGGTCATTGCCTACCTGGAGGCGCGGGTGAAGCTGATGGACTATGGCCGGTTGCGGAAGGAGGATTTGGTGATCGCCTCCGGCGTGGTAGAAGGTGCGGCGCGGTATGTGGTGGGGGAGCGGCTGGACAACAGCGGGATGCGTTGGATCGAGGAGCGTGCCGAGGCGGTGTTACTGCTGCGGTGCATCGAGGTCAACGGCGAGTGGGAGACGTTCATGAGGTGGAGCCAAGAGCGACGCGACCAAGAACTTGAGCGCGGCGTGGTCGTTCAGATCCGGAGCAAGACCCCGACCCAACTCCCCAAAGCAGCATGAGCATGACAGGCTTGCAGCGAAACGGTCTGCTCCCGTTGCAATTCGCTGCAGGAAGGGTGGGGAGTATGCCGAATATACGACGGGCCGGCTCCTCTCGTTTCCCGGTCTCCCGGCCAATGACCTCTTTGATGGACGATGTGGCCATGTCGACAATCGACCCGGACCCGAAGTCGCGTCGTAAACCGCTCGCCAAGTCTCCCAGGAGACCAGGCGAGAAGCCAGTCAAGGTCGGCCTCTACCTGTCAGTGGACAGCTTCC
>DASSML010000138.1:0-2842 GCA_035688895.1 Gemmatimonadales bacterium | reverse complement strand
CCCTCACCCCAGGCCCGTCGCTCGACCTGGTGCACCAGCATGAGAGTGTCCACCTGGGTGCCCAAGGGAGCCTGGATCGGATCGGACGCCTGCGTCACGTCGGGACCCGATTACGTTTTCGAGCATGACGCCGACTCATCTGCTGATTCTGGACGGCGATGCGGCGCGCCGAGGCGAGATGCTGTCGCTGCTTCGTGGTGCGGGACATCATGCGGCGGCGGCCCCGGACGGGGATGCCGCGGCGGAGGCGCTCACCCGGCCGGGATTCGAGCTCATTCTGCTGGATCTGAGCTGGCCGGAGCTGAACCTGGCTCGGCTGCGGGAGGCCCTCGCCGCCAGCGCAGCTCCCGAGCCGCTCGATGCCGTGGAACGGCGTCACATCGCCCTCACGCTCCGACTTACCGGCGGCAACAAGCGGAGAGCCGCCGAGCTGCTCGGCATTGCCCGATCGACTCTCCTGCACAAGGTGCGCAAGTACGGCCTGAGCCCGGAGTGACCCCGCCGGCGATCAGAAGCCACGCTGTATCCGTACCCGGCCCAGTCGTGAGACCACGACCGTGCGGATGGCGGCCCCCCTCGTAATCCGAAACGTGGCATTGGACAGGCCCATGCTGATGCCCACCGGTGAAAAGGTGAGCTTCCGGATGGGGCCGGCCAGCGAGGCGCCTTCGGCTGCCGGGCCCGGCCCGCGCCAGACGATCGAATCGGCGAGGGTGGCGATCCGGAGGCTGTCCGGCGCCACGGTGAGGACGAGCGGCCGGCTCAGCAGAACGGCCGCCACCCGGGCCCGGCTGTGCGCGAGGATGACCGCCTGCGCGGCTTGCTCGGCACCCAATCCATCGCGGAGCGGAGCGATGCGCGGAAGGGCGATGCCGAGCAGCAGCGAGATGATGACGAGCACGAGGATGAGCTCCACAACCGAATAGCCGCGTCGCATGCGGCAACGATGGTGACGCTCGAGTAGCGGATGGTATGCCGGATAACGCACCCCGGTGCAGGAAGGTGCGTGGCCTTGCCGGGAGGCGTTCGCCGGGCCATACTAGCTCTACCCCGGACCCCCCACCTGGAAGGACAAAGTCTGTTCACCTCCGAGCAGCTCTTCGACGAGGTCGGGTCGTCGGCTGACGTGTTGCGGCACGCCCCGTTTCTGGAGCGCGCCAGGGTCGAACGCGATGACGACCGCGAGGTCACCGCGCGGCTTGCGCTCGCCGCGTATGTGACGGCCCGATTGGTGGACCGCCTGCACGAGGGGGCCACCGACGAGGAGAGTCGAGAGGCGTTCGCCTGGCAGGTGGATGCGGTGCGGCGACACCTCTCGGACCTGCCGCCCGAGCTCCCCGAGACCGCGCATCTGGTCGGGATCCTCGAGGCCGTCCCACCCGCGGGGCAGGCTCCCGCAGGGCTCCGCCTCGGCCTCACGGCCTACGCCTATTTTCTGGAACATGAAGCCCGCCTGGCCGAGGCGCTGGACGTCCTCGCCCTGGCCTCCCGGTGCCACGGGAAGGCCATTCCTGCCGGAGAGTTCGCGGCGATGGCCCTGTTCGCCGCCCGGCTCCGCCGGCTCCAGGCCCGGTGGGCGGCCGCCAACGCGAGTTACGCAGCTGCGGAGGAAGCCGGCCAGGCCACGGGGGACATGGTCACCGTTCTCCGCAGCCGGCTCGGTCGGGGTGCGGTGCAGCGGGGCCAGGGCAATCTCCCCGCCTCCCGCGCGCTGGCCGAATCGGTGCTGCGGACCGCCGAGGAGCTGAACCTCCGCGACGTGCAGGCGATAGCCTGCGCCGATCTCGCGGCGGTGCTGGACCAGCAGGGGCTGCTCACCGAGTCGGTGCAGGCCGAGTATCGGGCCTTCCAGTTGAGCGATGACGCGATCCAGCGGATGCGATACCTGGGCGATCTGGGCGTCGGCCTGGCGCGGATCGGTGCTCACGCTGCCGCGCGCACCGCCTTCGAGATCGTGGTCGCGTCGCAAGCGAGCTTCCTGGTGCGCACCAATGCCGTACTCGAGCTCATGGAGCTCGAGTCGGGAGTGGACAATCGCGTCGCCTTCGAGCGCCTACGCGCCGAGGCAGAGAGCGTTCGGGAGCGCATGACGCCCAGCATGACGGCGGACTACCTGTACAAGGTGGGCGTCGGCCTCGCGCGCTTCGGCAAGGTGGCCCGGGCGCGTGAGGTCTTGAGCGAGGGGCTGCGGCGGAGCGAGGCCAGCGGTCTCAACACCTGGTATTTCCGGTTCGAGCGGACCCTGCAGGATCTCAGCAGCGGCGCGCCCGCCGGCACTCGCGAGCCCAAGCTTCCGGCGACAGGCCTGAGCGAGCTGCCGGCCGTTCAGGAAGTGGCGCTCGGGCTCCGCGAGTATGCCCTGTCGTCCGCCTAGTTGTTGCCGCCCTGCACCTCGAGCGACGCGGCGGGGACATCGGACGGGCCGGTTGCGTCGCTGCGGGTGCAGGCGGTGGTGAGCAGGGTCAGGGATAGAGAGGCGATCGCGAGCCAAGTGGAAGCGCGACGGGTCATGGCGGTACCCTCCGGTGGGGCGAATCGGGATAGGGGTACCGGCAATGTGACGCGACGCTTCCTGACGGATTAGGGCCTTTTTGCGACAATTAGGGGCCGATTTGCGACACTTGCTGCTCGCCGCCGTCCCTCCGGAGCGCCTGTTCAGGCTGCGGACCCTGGATCCCGACCGGTTCCAGTGGGTCGCGGTCAGCGGGTGGCCCGAGGCCGTCGAGGCGATCCGGGCCAAGCCGATCGACATGGCGGTCGTGGATCCGCTCCTGACGGGCGGGACACCCCGTCCCCACGGCATCGAGCGCCTTCGGCTTTTCTTTCCGTCGCTGCCCCTGCT
>DASSML010000137.1:0-3671 GCA_035688895.1 Gemmatimonadales bacterium | reverse complement strand
CTCGAAGCTGAGCCGGAGCGAGTTCGCCATGGCCCAGGAGCGGGCCTGGATGATCCTGCAGGGCCAGACCCCGCCCGGCGACGCGTCCGCCAGCGAGAAGGCGGCGGTGAACAACCGTTCCGCCGAGCTCAAGCCGCTGCTGGGCCTGGAGGAGAAGCCGGCGGCCCGCGCCGCCAAGCCCGCGGCCGCACCGGCGCCCGCGCCGGCGCCCGTTGCGCCCGCTTCGGGGATGTCGGACGCCCAGATGAAGACGGCCAAATGCAACGCGAAGAATGCCGAGAAAAATCAGAAGGAGATCGAGGCGTTGGGCCTGCGGGCCCAGGCCGCCGCGCAGGCCAACGACGTGGCGAAGGCCATGGCCATCTCTGACACCATCCGGCAGCTCCAGTCCGCCGGGTGCCCGTAGACCCGATGCGATTCACGCGGATCGGGCTGGCGGCCGGCTCGGCCGCACTGCTTGCGGGTGCGATGGGGACGCACGCCGGCGCCTCCGGCTCGGGCGATGCCCTTGCGGTGCGGACCTGGTCCGGGTGGGACACCTGGTGGCGGCGCGACGGCGCGCCGGTTCGTTGGACGGCGGCCGCGCCGCTCGCCGGCCGGGTGCAGTGGCGGGCGGCGCAGCCCGGGGTCGAATGGGGCGAGCTGCAGCTCCGGGGTGCGAGCGAAGCCTGGCGGACTCGCGTGGTGGTGGTACGACTCGATCCCGCCCGAGTGGACTTCGGTCTGGACCCGGCCTTCGATCGGAACGATGAATGGACCGTCGCCGACGCCGAGGCCGGCGCGGCGGTGGCGCTGGATGCGGGGCAGTTCCGCGGCTCGCTGCCGTGGGGCTGGGTGCTGACCGGCGGGCGGGAAGTGCTCCGGCCGCAGTACGCGCCGCTCGCCGGGGCGGTGACGGTGGATGAGGCGGGCCGAGTCCGGGTCGTGGCACCGGATAGCGTGGAGTCGGTTCGCGCCGCGGGCGGCCTGCGCGAGGCCTTCCAGAGCTATCCCATGCTGCTGCAGGACGGGGCCGTCCCGGAGCCGCTCCGGGTGCCCGGCCTCGGCGTGAGCCACGATCATCGCGACGCCCGCCTCGCCCTCGGCACCACGCCCGACGGGCACGTGGTCATCGCGGTCACCCGATTCGACGCCCTGGGCGAGGCGCTCGGCCGAATCCCGTTCGGTCTTACCACACCCGAGATGGCGGCCGTTATGGGAGCGCTGGGCTGCCGTCAGGCGGTGCTGCTCGACGGCGGAATCTCCGGCCAGCTCCTGGTGCGCGACGCCGAGGAGACTCGGACCTGGCCCGGGACCCGCACAGTCCCGCTCGGTCTCGTCGTGCGGGTCCGGCGGTAAGCGGGCTTGTCATCCCAAGTTGCCCGGTAGCCGATCCACGTCCCATCCTTGATTCCATGGACTACCTCGAGTTCTCCCCTCCCCCACCGCTGGATCGCGTGGTGCACCGCTTCTGGTTCCTGCGCACCGGCGAGGGGGCCGAATCGTCCGGAGTCCAGACGATCGTCCCCGACGGCAGAACCGAGATCGTACTCCACCTCGGCGAGCCGTTCGCGGAGATGGACCCGGCCGGGCGCGCGCTGCCGCAGGGTCGGGCGCTGGTCGCCGGCCAGCTCACCGCGCCGCTCCACATCGCCTCGCGCCCCGGAGCCGACGTCGTGGGCATCCGGCTCCGCACCGGCGCGGCCCAGCACCTGCTCGCAATGCCCCAGAGCGATCTCACCGGGCGGGTCGTCCCGCTCACCGACGCGGTGCGCGGCCTCGAGCCGCGCCTGCTGGACGCGGTGCGAGGCGAGACCGACCTCCGGAACCGGGGCGCGAGACTCGCTGCGGCGCTCGGCCGCGTGGTCTCCCACCGGTCCGTCGGTCCCGTCGAGGCGGCGGTGACCCAGCTCGAAACCGCTCGACCCGGCACGATCGGCGAGTTGGCGCGGTCGGTCGGACTCACCGCCCGGACGCTCCAGCGCCGCTTCCAGGCGGAGGTCGGGATGGACCCAACCCTGCTCCGCCGCATCCTCCGGTTTCGCGCGGCCTTCCGCCAGCTCGAGCGACTCCCTCCCGGTCGCTGGAGTCGGGTGGCACCGCGGGTCGGATACTTCGACCAGGCCCACCTGATCCGGGAGTTCCGGCGCTTCGCGGGCGCGCCGCCGTCGGTGTTCTTCGGCGCCGGGCCCGAGCTGGCCCGCGCGTTCAGCGGCGGCGAGCCGACCGAGTAGCCTGTCGCGCCGGTACAAGGCGACCGGCCCCGACGGATGCATCTTGCAGCTCCCCTCGTGAGGAGATCGACCATGGTTGTGCGGACGGCCGCGCTGGCGGCGCTGCTCGGACTCGGCGTGGCCGGCGCCGCGATGGACGGTTCCCGCCCCGAACTACCGGCCTGGCTGGCGGGCTGCTGGGAGCTGCGCCAGGGAGCGCGGCACGGGGTGGAGATGTGGATGCCGCCCGAGGCCGGCCTGATGCTGGGCGCCAGCCGAACGACCAAGGACGGCCAGGTGCGCGAGTTCGAGCAGCTGCGCCTCGAGCTCGCCGGCGACACCCTCGTCTACACGGCTGTTCCCTCCGGTCAGACCGAAGCCGCCTTCCGTTCGGTGGAGATCACCGAGACCGGCTTCACCGTGGCGAACCCGGCGCACGACTTTCCCCAGCGGATCGGCTACCGGCGCCAGGGAACCGACTCGCTCATCGCCTGGATCGAGGGACCGGGCAAGGACGGGGTCAAGCGGATCGAGTACCCCATGCGACGGATGGACTGCCGGCGCTGAGCGCACCGGGCGGCCGGAGTATGGTGCTAACTTGGGACGGAGCCGCACCCCGAACCGAGAGAGGCCATGATCCCCGCCCGTGAAGCCCTGACCCGACTGCGCGACGGCAACCGCCGGTTCGTCTCCGATGCGCTGCCCTCCGGCGCCGACGTGAGCCAGCGTCGCCGCCATGAGCTCGCCACCTCGCAGGAGCCGTTCGCCATCATCCTGGGGTGCTCCGACTCCCGGGTTCCGGCCGAGCTGGTGTTCGATCAGGGGCTGGGCGACCTGTTCGTCATCCGGGTGGCGGGCAACATCGTCGCGCCGTCGCAGGTCGGCAGCGTCGAGTTCGCGGCCGCCCGGTTCAACACCCGTTTGGTGGTGGTGCTCGGCCATTCCCAGTGCGGGGCGATCACCGCCACCCTGGAAGAGCTCGGCCGCGCACGGGACACCCGGTCGGTGAACCTGCGGTCCATCGTAGACCGGGTGCGCCCATCGGTCGAGGCGCTACTCCACACCGATATCGCCCGCGACCCGGCCGCGCTGCACCACC
Organism: Gemmatimonadales bacterium; assembly: GCA_035688895.1. Taxonomy (GTDB): domain Bacteria; phylum Gemmatimonadota; class Gemmatimonadetes; order Gemmatimonadales; family GWC2-71-9; genus CAVVWJ01. The sequence goes on along the minus strand of DASSML010000137.1, from coordinate 380 downwards.
ACGCGGTGCGGGCCAACATCCGTGCGTCGGCCAACCACTTGCGGCACGGATCCGCGATCCTGGAGCAGCTGATCGCCGAGGACGGATTGCTGGTGGTGGGTGCGGAATACTCGCTGGATACGGGAGTGGTGGACTTCTTCGACGGAGTGCCGGCCTGATGTGACAGGCGGGCCAACGAAAGCGGGCGCGACCCACGCGTGAGGGTCGCGCCCGCTCTTGCCGTTAGAGGGTCAGTCCGCGCTGGAGACCGGGGCGGTTCCGCCGAGGGCCTTGTAGAGCGCCGCGTACGCCGTGGCCGCGTCGGTGCGTCCCTGCGCCAGCTGGTCTTCCGCGTCGAGCTGGGTCCGCTCGGCGTCGAGCACCTGGAGGAAGTCGGCGAC
>DASSML010000136.1:0-2690 GCA_035688895.1 Gemmatimonadales bacterium | reverse complement strand
ACTTCGGGTGATAGCGGTACTGCTTCCGCCCCCGGGCATCCCGGCCAGTCGCCTGGAGGTGGCCGTTGGGCGCGGGGCAGATCCAGACGTCTGTGTAGGCCGGCGGGATGGCGAGCTTCCGGATCCGCTCGAGGGCCTTCTCGTCGGTAATGCGCCGGCCGTCCGGTCCGACGTAGGTGAAGCCGCTCCCGGCGCGCTTACGGCGGATGCCCGGGGCCGAGTCGGTCACGTAGCGCAGCCCCGCGGAGGCGGCGGACTCCTCCGGCGGAGGCGGGGCGGCGGCAGGCCTGCGACGGCGCGCGGTCGGCATGGGCATCATCTTATCGCCCCAGCGATCGTCCGACCCGTGTCCCGAATCACACCGGGGCGATGCTTAGTCTTTGCCGTGCATAAACTTTCAAGCCTGAACCTGCCCTCGCCGCCGGGGCTCCCATCGGCTACCTTCCCGGCGGTTCGTCACCCAACGAGGCCGATCGTGTTCGTGCGTCAGGGACTCCTGTGGCTCTCGGAGCGCCGGGGGGTCTTCAACTTCGTCCGCCGCAACGGCGTCGCGCGCAAGTTCGCCAGCCGGTTCGTGGCCGGCGAAACGATCGACGAAGGCGTGGAGGCCGCCCGGGAGCTGGCCCGGCGGGGCATCACCAGCTCGCTGGACCTGCTGGGTGAGAGCGTCACCGCCGAGGCGGAGGCGGTCGCCGCGCGGGACCAGTACCTGACGATGCTCGACCATATGGCCTCGGCCGGGGTCGAGGTCAACGTCTCGGTCAAGCTGACCCAGATGGGACTCGATATCGCCGAGGACCTCTGCCAGGCCAACATGGTCCGTATTCTGGAGAAGGCCCGGCAACTGGGCGCGTTCGTTCGATTGGACATGGAGGGCTCGGACTACACCCAGCGCACGCTGGACTTCTTCACCCGCCGGCTCTTTCCGGAGTACGGGAAGCACTGCGGCGTGGTGATCCAGAGCATGATGCGGCGGAGCGCCGGGGACATCGAAGGACTCGTCGCGCTGGGCGCGCGGGTCCGGCTCTGCAAAGGCGCGTATCTCGAGAGCGAGGACGTCGCCTTCCCCGACAAGGCCGACGTGGATCGCAACTACGTCACCCTGATGGAACGTCTCCTCGTGGCGGGGAACTACCCCGGCCTGGCCACCCACGACGAGCGGATCATCGAGCAGGCCCGACGCTTCGTGGAGGCGCAGAAGATCCCGGCCGAGCGATTCGAGTTCCAGATGCTGTACGGGGTCCGTCGCGACCTGCAGGACCGGCTCCGGCGCGCGGGGTACGGGATGCGGGTCTACATCCCCTTCGGCACCCAATGGTATCCTTACCTCATGCGTCGCCTGGCCGAGCGGCCGGCGAACATCGCCTTCATCCTGGGGAACGTCGTACGCGAATCGGTGCCGGGACGTCGAGCGAGCTGACGCTCGGCGGGTACATGGCCAAGCACGAGCGCGCCGCCGCTTTCGGCGGCAGCGACGGCCAGGCCTATTCGGTGGCGATCTACGTGGAAGACGAGCCGGACATCCGGGGGCTCTTCGGGGCCTCGCTCCTGTTCGTGCGCTGGGCTCCCGCGGGCGACCGGCCGATCGGCCACGTCGAGACCGACGTTCTCGCCTGGGGCCGGACCCTGGAGGAGGCGACCGAGCGGGTGGGCGCGCTCTCGCTCTACGACGTCAAGGCGGCGCTCGACGAGGCGATCGCCCGGACTCCCCGGGAGTGGTGACGGCGCCACTCGGCACCGTGCTGGAGCGGGACGGCTCGGTCTACCGGGTGGCCACCCCCGCCGGCGAGATCCGCGCCGTCCTGAGCGGCAAGGCCAAGCGCGACACGTCCAAGGTCGTGGTGGGCGACGTGGTCCGGCTGGAGCCGGAGCCGGGCGGTGCGCTGCACGCCATCGTCGGCATCGAGCCCCGGAGCACGGTGCTGGAGCGGCGGGTGCCCGAGGGTCGCGGCATCCGGCCGATCGCCGCCAATGTGGATCAGGTCTTCGTCGTCACCGCCGCCACCCACCCCGCTCCGATTCCCCAGCTCATCGACCGCCTGCTCGTCGTGGCCGAAGCGAACGACATCGCCGCCGCGGTCGTGGTGAACAAGGTGGATCTCGCCCCGGGCACCGAGGTCATCCAGCGCTGTCGCCACGCCGGCTATCCCGTCTTCGCCACCAGCGTAGCCGACGGGACCGGGCTCGCCGAGCTCGAAGCCGCCCTCACCGGACGGACCTCAATCGTGACGGGCCCCTCGGGAGTGGGGAAGTCCAGCCTCCTGAATGCGGTGCAGCCCGGGCTCCAGCTGCGGACCGGCGCGGTCAGCGCGAGGGTGCGCCGGGGCCGGCACACCACGGTCGCGGCGGTGATGCTGCCGCTCGAGCGGGGCGGCTACCTGGTGGACACCCCGGGATTCAGCGAGGTCGGGGTGTGGGACATCGATCCCGCGTCGCTGGACCAGTGCTTCGCCGACTTCAAGCCCTTCCTGGGCGAGTGTCGCTATGGCGACTGCCGGCACCGGTCCGAGCCGGGGTGCCGGATCCTCCAGGCGGTGGAGCAGGGCGCGATCGCGCCGGATCGGTGGGAGAGCTATTGCGCGCTGCTGACGGAGCTGGAGAGCGCGCCTAGAGATTGGGAGTAGCCGCTTTTCTCGTCCACCGGTCCCGATCCCGGCTCTCGACCTTCGCCATCATCCGCTCGAACGCCT
>DASSML010000135.1:0-12977 GCA_035688895.1 Gemmatimonadales bacterium | reverse complement strand
GCGATATCCTCCACCTCGACGCCGGCGCTGGCCTTGAACGGTCGGGTGTCGATGATGCACTCGTGGGCCACCAGCCCGTCCGGCCCGCTGTAGAGAACCTCGTAGTGCCCGGCGAGGCGTCGCGCGATGTAATTCGCGCTCAGGATCGCGATCCTGGTCGCCTCGGTCAGCCCGTCGTAGCCCATGAGGGCGATGTAGGCCCAGCTGATGGGCAGGATGGCCGCGCTTCCCCACGCGGCGGCCGACACCGTGCCGCAGGCCTGCGGGTGCTCCAGGTTGATCAGCGGGTGCCCCGGGAGGAACGGCGCGAGGTGCTTGGCGACGCCGATCGGCCCCATCCCCGGGCCGCCGCCGCCGTGGGGGATGCAGAAGGTCTTGTGCAGGTTGAGATGGCAGACGTCGGCGCCGATGTCCCCCGGGCGGCAGAGCCCGACCTGCGCGTTCATGTTGGCGCCGTCCATGTAGACCTGCCCGCCGTGCTGGTGCACGATGGCGCAGATCTCCCGGATCGAGCCCTCGAACACGCCGTGGGTGCTGGGGTAGGTCACCATCAGTGCCGCGAGGGTGTCGCGGTGCGCGGTCGCCTTGGCCCGCAGGTCGTCCACGTCGATGTTGCCTCGCTCGTCGCTCCGGACCGCCACCACCTTCATGCCGGCCATCACGGCGCTGGCCGGGTTGGTCCCGTGGGCCGACTGGGGGATGAGGCAGGTGGTCCGGTGGTGATCGCCGCGGGCACGGTGATAGGCCCGGATCACCAGCAGGCCCGCGTACTCGCCCTGGGACCCGGCGTTGGGCTGGAGCGATACCGCGCTGAAGCCGGTGATCTCGGCCAGCTGGTACTCGAGCTGGCTGAAGAGCAGGTGGTACCCGGCGGCCTGGTCGCGCGGCGCGAACGGATGCAGCCGGTTCAGCTCCCGCCAGCTCACCGGCATCATCTCGGTGGTGGCGTTCAACTTCATGGTACAGGAGCCCAGCGGAATCATCGCCTCGGTGAGCGAGAGGTCCCGGGCCTCCAGCCGCTTGATGTAGCGCAGCATCTCGGTCTCCGAGTGGTGCAGATGGAAGACCGGGTGCGCCAGATACCCGCTCTGCCGCTGCAGCGGCTCGGGAATGGAGCGCTCGCTCGTCTGCCCGATGTCCTCCAGCATGAAAGGCAGCGCCTCGTTCAACGAGAAGACCGCGATGATGTCCGCCAGGTCGCCCAGCGTGACCGTCTCGTCCAGCGCGATGCAAAGTCGGGTCGGCGGCAGCGGGCGGAGGTTGATCTGCCGAGCCCGCGCGGCGTCGAGCAGCCGGGGCAGGGCCCACTCCGGCACCTCGATGCAGAGGGTGTCGAAGAAGTGTTCGTGCACGATCCGGTAGCGCAGCCGGCGGAGCGCGTTGGCCAGCAGCACCGCGCGGGTGTGCACCCGCTCCGCGATGCGGCGAAGCCCGCCGGGGCCGTGGTACACCGCGTACATGCTCGCCATGACCGCCAGCAGTACCTGCGCGGTGCAGACGTTGCTCGTCGCCTTGTCGCGCCGGATGTGCTGCTCCCGGGTCTGCAGCGCCATGCGGAGCGCCGGCCGGCCGTCCCGGTCCCGGCTCACGCCGATGATTCGCCCGGGCATGAACCGCTTGTGCTTGTCGCGAGTGGCGAAGAACGCGGCGTGCGGCCCGCCGTAGCCCATCGGCACCCCGAAGCGCTGGCTGTTGCCGACCGCGATGTCGGCGCCCCACTCGCCCGGGGGGGTGAGCAGGGTGAGCGCGAGCAGGTCGGTCGCCGCGGTCACCAGGGCGCCGGCGGCGTGGGCCCGCTCGCACAGCGAGCGGAAGTCGCGGATATCGCCGTCGGTGGCGGGATACTGCACCAGGGCGCCGATCACCCCCGGCTCGAACGTGAACGTCTCCGGCTCGGCCACGACCACGCGGACTCCCCGTGCCTCGGCCCGGGTCTGCACCACCGCGATCGTCTGGGGATGGCAATACTCGTCCACCAGGAAGACCGGATCCGCCACCGAGGCATGCACGGCGAGCGTCAGGTGCATCGCTTCCGCCGCCGCGGTCGACTCGTCCAGCAGCGAGGCGTTGGCGATCTCCAGGCCGGTGAGGTCCGCGACCACGGTCTGGAAGTTGAGCAGCGCCTCCAGCCGTCCCTGCGCGATCTCCGCCTGATACGGGGTGTAGGCGGTATACCACCCGGGGTTCTCCAGCACGTTGCGCTGCACCACCTGCGGCGTGAAGCACCCGGCGTAGCCCATGCCGATGTAGGAGCGGAAGACCCGATTCATGCCGGCGAGGCCGCGGAGCGCCTGCAGCACCTCGCGTTCGCTCCGGCCCGGCGGCAGCGCCAGGGGGCGTCGGAGCCGGATCTCCGACGGGACGACCGCGTCGATGAAGGCATCGAGCGAGGAATACCCCAGCGTATCGATCATCTCGGCCACGTCCTCCCGCCGCGGACCGATGTGGCGGTAGGCGAAGTGGGAGGGATAGAGGACGTCGAGATCGGCGGACGTGGTCGGCGACTGGCGGACGGTGGTCATTGGAACCAAGACCCTGGCTGCGGAAGAGGGAGCACATGCAAATGCCCCGAGGACACGCCCTCGGGGCATCGGGTGATCTGCGAAAGCTTGGCCTGCTCGACACACCGCTGCACGACGACTCCGGGACTCGAGCTACTCCCCGATATGGGAGCGATAGGCCGCGGGCGCCAGCAGCCCGTCGAGCGCGGCGGGATCCGAAAGCTTGAGAGCGATCATCCACCCCTCGCCGTACGGATCGCGGTTGACTACCGCGGGATCGGCGTCGAGCGCCGGGTTGATCTCCGCCACCGTGCCGGCGGCGGGGCTGTAGAGCTCGGAGACCGCCTTCACCGCCTCGATCGTGCCGAAGGCCTGATGGCTGGTCAGCGTGTCCCCCCGCTTGGGCAAATTCACGAAGACGACGTCGCCGAGCTCGCCCTGGGCATAGTCGGTGATGCCGATCCGGACGACCGCGGGATCGCCGGTGCGGGCGACGTATTCGTGCTCGGGGGTGTACAGCAGATCGTCCGGAACGCTCGACACTGTGACTCCGGTCGCGGGGTGGCGGGTGGGAGGATAGACGAGGGCGCGGTCGAGGTCAAGCGCGCGCGAGGAGCGCTTCCCAGGCCGCTCGGGCTGTCCGCTCGAGGGCGATGAGGTCGCCGGTGTTCTCGATGACGTAGTCGCTCCGGGCGCGCTTCTCGGCCGCAGGCTGCTGGGCCGCCATGAGACGGGCGGCCTCGTCGCCGGGCAGGCCCCGGTCGGCCAGGCGGGCTCGGCGTAGCGGCTCGGGGGCGTCTACCAGCACGATGGCGTCGAAAGCCGCGGGGTCGTCCGCCTCGAAGAGCAGGGGGATATCGCTCACCACGATCCGATCACCCCGGCGACGCGCCGCCGACACCAGCGCGCGGCGGCGCGCGGCCACCGCGGGGTGCATCACTCCATTGAGCGCGGCCAGCTCGGCCGGATCGGCCAGCACTCGTGCTCGGAGCGCCGCCCGGTCGAGCGTGCCGTCGGCGCGCAGCACCCCGGGGCCGAACCGCTCGGCGATCGCCGACAGGACGGCGCCGCCCGGTTCCTGCAGCTCGCGCACGATCTCGTCGGCGTCGATGATGGTCGCGCCCCAGCGGCGGAACAGCTCGGCCACGGTCGACTTGCCTGCGGCGATGTTCCCGGTGAGACCCACGTGCAGCACGATCGCTCAGCTCCTGGAGCACGAGTGCTCACAACAGACGGGTCTGATCCTCGTCCTTCCGGGGCACGGTGTGGCAGTGGCGGCAGCGCGCCTCGTAGCTCTCCCGGCCGCCCACCATGATCGTGGGCGAATCGTAGCGGGCCGGCTTGCCGTCGATCAGCCGCTGGTTGCGGCAGGCCGGATCGCCGCACACCACGCAGATGGCCTGGAGCTTGTCCACCACTTCGGCGACGGCCATGAGGTCGCCCATGGAGCCGAAGGGCTCGCCCCGGAAATCGGTGTCCGTGCCGGCGAGCACCACCCGCTGTCCCCGGGCCGCGAGGGCCGTGGACACGGTGACGATCTCGGGATCGAGGAACTGCGCCTCGTCGATCGCGACCAGGTGCACGTCGGGACGCACCAGCCGGAAGATCTCGCCGGCCGAGTCCACCGGACTGGCGTCGAGCTCGGTGCCGTCGTGGCTGGAGACGCTGTAGAGGCCCGCGTACCGGGCATCGAGATGGGACTTGAACACCTGCACCCGTCGCCGGGCGATGATCGCCCGGCGCACCCGGCGGATGAGCTCCTCGCTCTTACCGCTGAACATCACCCCGCTGATCACCTCGATCCAGCCGGGGTGGGTGCCGTAATTCATGGGTGCTCCGGAGTGCGCGGGGAGTGCGTCAATGTAGAGCCTCGCGCCGGAAACTCCAGTCACCTTGCGGTGCTCTCGGACGCTCGGCGATATTCGGGCCCCCAGCCGCCTCAAGGAGTTCCGGTGACCAAGCAGGATCTCGTCGATGCCGTCGCCACGCGACTCGGGGTCACCAAGGCCCGCGCCAACGAGATCACGGAGCTGTTCTTCTCGGAAAGTGGACTGATCGCCACCGAGCTGCGCCGGGGAGGACGGGTGACGGTGTCCGGGTTCGGCACCTTCGAGACTCGTGCGCGCGCGGCTCGGGAGGGGCGGAACCCGCGGACCGGCAAGGCGCTCAGCATCACGGCCGCCACCGTTCCGGCGTTCCGGCCGGCGCGTGGGCTGCGCGACCTGGTGAATCGGAAGCGGTAGCGCCCTCTAGGTGCGGCGTGCGGGGCGGGCCGGCCGGGCGGGACGCGCCGGTCCGCGGTCCACCCGTGCGGTGACCCGCTTGCGCCGGATCGTCGTGCCGTTGAGGGCCCCGGCGATCCGCTCCGCCTCCTGCGCCGGGATCTCCACCAGTGCGTACGCGTCCTTGAGCTCGACCCGCCCGATCTGCGTGCGGTCCACCCGCACTTCCTTCGTCAGCACCGCCACGAGGTCGTTGACCGTGGCACCATCCTTCTTGCCGATCCCGACGAAGATCTTCGCAATGGCCGGAGCCTCCGGCACCACGGCCGGCGCCGCCGAGGCGGTGGAGGTCCAGAGGTCGTAGAGCGCGGCCGCCACGGCGCCGGCATCATACCGCTCGAACAATGGGGCCAGGACCGCAAGCGCGGCCTCGGGGCGGCCCGCCTCGATCGCCCTGACCACCGCCGCACGCCGCGTTCCTGCCTGGGTGGTGACGCTGTCGAGCAGGCCGGGAAGGCGGAGCGGGCGTCGGGGGGCGGCCACCCGCTCGACGTATCGCTCGGTTCCCGGCGGCATCATCAGGACCACGTCGCCGGCGGCAGCGAGCTGCGCCAGCCGCTGGGGGGTGGGTGGGTCGAAGGCCACGACGAGCGCGGCCCGCGGCGCGTCACCCGAGGTGATCGTGACGCCCGGCGCCTCCGGCCCGACGGCCCGCTCGATCTCGCCCCAACGGGTCCGGTCCACGCTCCAGACCGCCAGCGAGGCCGGATCCAGCATCTCGACCAGGTCGGCCAAAGCGGCGGCCCGGCGCTCCCAGGCGACGGCGGCCACCCGAACCGGTCCCACCGGTCCGGGCACAGGGGTTTCCCCGGGCGGTGCGCCTACGGTGAGAGCCCGGCGGGCGTACCGCTCGATCAGCTCTCCCCCTCGTTCCAGGGACTCCACCAGCATGATGCGCTGCACGTCCTTGGCCACGTCAGCCATCAGGAGGGTGAGCGCCTCGCCATCCTCCCATCCCTCCGGCCAGGCCAGTACCACCGCGGCGAGCCGATCGGCCCCGAGGGCGGACCGTTGGTGGAGCGCGAGTGCGGTGGCGGGCGCGGCGATCAGCAGGTCCACCTCACCGGCGCGGATCCGACGGCCGGCGCGGGCCGCACCCTGCGCCGCCTCTACCCGGAGGCCCGTGCCTCGCCCGACCTCGTGCGCGGTGGCCCCCCACTCGGGAAGCTGCGCCTGCGGCGCGAGCAGCAGGGCTCGGGAGCCGCCGCCGAGCCGGCTCAGCAGGCCGGCCAGCGCGGGGACGCCGTACGCGGGAGCCGGCGGAACCACCATGACGAGGTTGTGCCCCCGGGCGGCCGTCGGCGCGGCGTCGCGCAACAGCGGCTGGTCGGCATCCCACCCCAGGCGTTCGACCGCCGCGGCGATGCTGGCTGAGAGCTGCAGGGAATCAGGCAGGGGCACGAACCGGCTCCGGGGACGAAAAGGCTGGCGGCAAGGTAGCGGCGGGTCGAAGGCGGTACAAGCAGCGCGCAGACTGGTTGACATCCCCCTTCCGTCGCGAAACCTTTCCCTCCAATTCCCCAACGACTTCAGCACTGGACCGATCATGCCCGACGCACTCTCCATCAACGTACAGCACCTCAAGGCCTCCGAGACCGTCGCCATCAGCAATGAGGCGAAGCGGCGCAAGGCGGCGGGAGAGGACGTCCTCGATCTCGGCGTTGGTGAGCCCGATTTCGATACGCCGGCCCCGGCGGCTCAGGCCGGTGTTCAGGCGATCCAGAAAGGCCTCACCCGCTATCCCCCGAACGTCGGCATCGCCGATCTTCGCAAGGGGATGGCCCAGGCCATGAGCCGGATGTCGGGCGGCCGGCCAGTGGACCCGGATCAGCTGGTGGTGAGCTCCGGCTCGAAGCAGTCCATCTTCAACGCCTGCTTCACCCTCTTCGGCCCCAAGGATCGGGTCCTCATCCCGGCGCCGGCCTGGGTCTCGTACCCCCAGATCGTCCATCTCTGCCGGGCCGAACCGGTCCTGGTGCCGGGAGACGTCGAGTGGGGCCTCAAGGTGAGCGTCAAGGATCTCGACCGGCACCATACCACCTCGACCCGCGGGATCATCCTCTGCTCGCCCTGCAACCCGACCGGGGCGGTCTACACGCTGGCTGAGCTCAAGGCGATCGCCGAGTGGGCCAAGAAGCACGAGGTGTGGATCATCTCCGACGAGATCTACCGGCGGATCAACTACGGTCCGGGGCCGGCCCCTTCGCTGCTGGACCTGCCGGACGATCTGCTCGAGCGGACGGTGATCATCTACGGCGCCAGCAAGGCCTACGCGATGACCGGCTGGCGGATCGGCGCCGCCCTGGCCCCGCCGCACCTGACCAAGGCCATGGCCGCGCTCCAGTCGCACACCACGACCGGCGCCAACCAGCCGGCTCAGTGGGCCGCCGCCGCGGCGTTCACCGACGAGCGCGTGGAGTCGGAGGTGACGAAGATGGTGGCGGCGTTCCGCCGACGCCGGGATTACCTGGTGGAGCGATTCCGAACCGAGGCTCCCGGGGTGGAGTTCGTCGAGCCCCACGGCGCCTTTTACTTCTTCTTCCGGGTGGATGGCATCCGGGAGGACGACCCGGTCACCGGCACGGCCTTCTGCGAGCAGCTGATGAAGCAGGAGGGCGTCGCGCTGGTACCCGGGGCGGCGTTCGGGGACGACCGCTGGGTCCGGCTCAGCTACGCCGTGTCGGACGCCGAGCTGGAGCGGGCGCTCGATCGCATCGTCCGGTTCATCCATCAACTCGAGCCCGCCCGTGCCGCCTAAGGCCACCCCGGTGCACATGGAAGCCAGGGTTGAGCCGCTCACCGGCGCGCTCCCGACGATCGGCTGGCGCTGGGATCCCGAGACCGACATCCTCTCCGGCGCGTTCAAGGGCAATCGGAAGAGCGGGGGACTGACGGGCACGGTGGAGCTCACCGATGCCGAAGGCTCGGTGGCGGTGCTCGAGGTCAACAACGGCGTGATCTGTGGGCTGGACGTGGTGGTCTGGCCTGAGGTCGCCACCCGATCGGAGCTGCAGGTTCCGGCTCAGCTCACCGAAGGCCGGGTGGTGCTGCCCGGCGGCGGGTCGCGGGCTGTGAGCTCGGTGGAGGTCGATACCACGCTCTCGGTCGACACCAACTCGGCGGAGAGTGTGTTCCACCTCCGAATCGGGCCCCGGCGCCCGGTCGAGCTGGTGCGTGCCGCCGATAGCTTCTACGTGGAGGTCGACCAGCAGGGCGGGTTGGCCGGCTTCTGGATGACGAACGTGCCGCCGTTCTCGTCCTTCGAGGGTACCTAGCCCGCTCGGGCTCTCCGATATCCCCAGTTCCCCGCAATACCATACGTCGTCACGGTAGCCGCCGGCTCCGGCCACGGCACCTCGGCCCGCCGCGAGGCTCAGTTGGTGGAGATGCTCGATGGCGACCCGAGCGCCGGCGCGTGACCGGGATGGGCCACGACGGGACGCCGGCGGCCGCGGTTGAGCTCGGCTACGATGCCGAGGAGCTCGTTGACCCGATGGACGCAGGTGTGGCGAGCGAGAATCGTTCGGCGGCCGTGCTCCGCGAGTGACCGGGCCGCGCTCTCGTTGGTCATGAGGGCACGGAGCGTCCGCCGCATCTCGAGCCCATCCTGCGCCACGAGGTAGTCGGCGCCCGGCGTGAACAGCCCTTCCCGATCCTCCCACGGAGCACAGAGCAGCGGAATCCCGCAGGCGAGAGCCTCGAAGACGCGGATGGGCGGCACGCCCGGGAGTGATTCGGCGTAAGGGTGGTGGGGGATGTGCACGGTGAAGCGGAAGCGGGCGAACACGCCGGGCACCGCGAAGTTCGGCACCCAGCCGCCGTGGTCGACACCGGCCTCGGCTAGGCGGACCAACGCCTCCACCGGACAGCCTGCTCCATGAACCCGGGCGCGCAGCTTGAGCGCCTCGGCCGGTCTGATGAGAAACTCTTCCAGCTCCGCCGTCCGCTGCTCGTCGCCCCAGTTGCCCACCCACACCAGGTCGCCTTCGAGCCGGTGGTTCGGCAGCGGGCGGAACACGCGATGATCGGCCGCCTCGTGCCAGGTCCACGCCTGTCGGGCCCATCCCGCGTCCAGATACCGCTGCTGCACCATCTCGCCGGCGGCGAGCACGCCGTCGAATTGACTCAGATCGTAGTCGGCCATCTCGTCCGGCCGGGTCACCGCGCGGTGATGGGTATCGTGGAAGAGCAGTCGGTAGCGCCCCCCCGCGGCTCGATGGCGTCCGATCGCGGCCACCATCGCGGGGTCGGTCCACTCATGCACCAGCACGAGATCGGCGGGATCGAGTATCCGGTCCAGATCGAGCTCGGGTCCGTAGAGCTCGCTGATGAGCGTGGGATATGTCCGGGCGAAGCGCCCCAGCACGGATTCGCCCTGTTCCCGGATCAGGTTGGCCCGACTCCATCCGTCGGCGGGCTCGAGGATGCTCACCCGATGTCCGCGGGCCAGCAGCTCGGCCGCGACGCCGCGGAGGAAATGGGCGTTGCCGTTCTCCCAGTCGGACACCAGCGAGTGATAGAACATCACGACACGCACGTCATCCCTCCGCCGCTGGCTCGCGCTGCCGGGCGACCTGCACGACAGCCTTACCGCTCCGTCGCCGGCCAGGCCCCGCGTACGTCACATGCTCTTCGGAATGCAGTGGGAGTTTGTCGCTCGGCGTGCTTACTGTCTGTGAGGATGCTCACCGGGGTTGAGAGTTGGGCGCAAAAGGCGGAAGGACGTGCTGCGGTTCGCTGATTTCCCGAGGGACAAGTAGGCAGAATTGCCTAGCGATGGTGTGGGCGCCGCCGTCTAATTTTCACCCCGACTGTTCCCGAAAGAAGTCGCTGATCAACGCCGCCGCGCGAGTCCGACTGCGCACCCCGATCTTGCCGAGGACGTGCTGTGTGTGGTGCCGCGCGGTGTGCGTGCTTACCTTGACCGCCGCCGCGATCTCGACATTCGTCCGGCCCTCCGCGAGCAGCAACGCCACCTCCAGCTCGCGCAGGCTGAGAGCGTAGCGATCGGCTAATGCGAGCGCGCCCCGGTCGCGGATCTTCCGCGGATCGGATGATGACTGCTGCCGCAGCTGTGCCAAGGTGTCGCTCAGCTGCCGGATCGCAGCCAGGGACTGCCGCATCTCCGCCAGCGCGGCGCGGCGTTGCCCGCCCAGCGTGATGGCCGTCCCGCGCAGCAGCTCCAGGCGCTGCTTCATGTCCAAGGCTACTTTATCTGGCATGTCCATACCCAAGGTGAACGTCCTCCGCCGGGCCCTGGCCATGAGAGGGCTCACTCCGGCGAGTGCTCCCCCGGAAGGCAGCGCCGGCCGGGCCGAGGAAGCCTGCGTCCGGCCCGCCCGACTGATAGAGGATGCATCTCTCGGCTGCCGGGCGGTAGGGCCGGCGGTTCCCTGGCCCGATCCCGTGGCCTTCCTCGACGGCGTCCAGCGGCTGCAGCTCCTGGCCTACGCCGGAAGCGCCCCGCTCTTCCTGGGCGAGATCGCCGCGGCCGTCCGGGAGCGGCGGGGAGGACGGCTCCGCACCGCGGTCGAGAGTCGGCGCTGGCTGGCCATCGGCCGGCCCAGCGCGCTCGCGGCGGCGGAGGGGGCCATGGACGGCCTCGCCACCCTCGCGCTGCCGGAGGATGAGCCGGCCCACCCGGTCCGGGACCACACCCAGGCGGGCCGTGCGCTCGATCGCGCCCGGGGCGCGCTCGAGCTGGAAGTCGGCGCGGCCTATCGGCGACGGTCGGATGCCTGGCTGGTGATCGACGGATCGCTCAGCGAGAGCCCCGACTGGGCGGCCGACCCTCGCACCGTTGGCGTGTCCAAGAGCCACGCGACGCTGCCCTTCGACGGGGCCGACCTCGAGCGCTACCTCCGCCTGCCTTCGGGCCAGCGGACTTCCGTCTTCGCGCCGGCCAGTCGCAGCGTAGCCCCTGTTCTGGCCTGGGCTGTACGGCTCTGGCCCTGGGAGGACCGCGACTTGTTCCACGGTCTCGTGCGCGTCGAGGTCGCTCCCGTCAACGGCGACACCGAGAACGCCGACCTGCTGTCTCGCCGGCTGCTCGCCGAGCGCGCGCCGCTCAGCACTCCCGACCCGCGCTGGGATCGGTTGCTGTACGGCATTCACTCGGTGGAGCAGTACCTGCGCGCCCGCGCCGGGGCCGCGTGATGGCGCGCGCCCTCGCTCCCCTGGTCGACCGCGAATTCGATCTGCTGGTGATCGGCGGCGGCGTAGCCGGCGCCGCGACCGCCTGGGATGCCGCGCTGCGCGGACTCTCGGTGGCCCTGCTCGAGCGCGGGGATTTCGGCGGTGCCACCTCGGCCGAGTCACTCAAGGTGGTCCACGGCGGTGTGCGCTACCTCCAGCATCTGGACATCGTGCGGGTGCGGGAGTCCGCGCGCGAGCGGCGCGCGCTGCTGCGGGCCGCGCCGCACCTGGTCCACCCGCTGCCGTTCGTGATCCCGGCCTATGGCCACGGGATGAAGGGCGCCGAGATCCTGGCGGCCGGCTTCACCGTCCTCAACCTGCTCACGGCCGACCGGAATGCGGGCATCGGCGACCGGTCCCGGCGGATTCCCGCGGCGCGGATCGTGTCGCGCCGGCGGGTGCTGGAGTGGTTTCCCGAGCTGACGCCCGATGGCCTCACCGGCGCCGGCGTGTTCTGGGACGGCCAGATGCAGAACCCGCCCCGCCTGGTCTGGTCGATGGTCCGCGCGGCCGCGCGCGCCGGCGCCATCGTCGCCAACCATTGCGAGGTCACAGCGCTGCTGCAGCAGGGCGGCCGCGTCATCGGAGCCACCGTGGAGGACCGCATCGGCCGAGAGCGCCTCGATGTCCGCGCCCGGGTGGTGGTGAACGCCGCAGGCCCTTATGCCGAGGCATTGCTGCTTCGCTCCGGCGTGCGCAAGGCGCCGAGCATTCCCTATTCCCGCGACATGGCGCTGGTTCTCAAGCGGACGATCGTGAAGGACCGCGCCCTGGCGGTTCAGACCAAGTATCACGATCCCTCCGCGGTGCTGAGCCGCGGCACCCGGCATCTATTCCTCGTCCCCTGGCGGGGCCGGACCATGATCGGCGTCAACAGCCTGATCTGGAAGGAAGAGCCCGACCGGCTCCGGGTCACCGAAAAGGAAGTGACCGACTTCCTCGACGAGATCAACGAGGCCGATCCCCGGCTCAAGCTCACGCTCGACGACGTGGGACTCGTGATGGCCGGGCTGCTGCCGGTCGAGCGAGGCGACGCCGAGGGAGGCGACGTGAGCTTCGGCAAACGGCCGCTGGTCGTGGATAACGCCGTCACCGACCGGGTGCAGGGCCTGGTGACCGCGGTCGCCAACCGCTACACCGTGGCGCGCGGTGTGGCCCAGCGCTCGGTGGACCTGGCTTACCGGAAACTGGGGCGGGAGCCGCGCCCCTGCCGCACCGAGACCGCCCGGGTGTACGGCGCCGACTTCGCTCGGTTCGAGGATCTGCTGCGCGAGGTCCGCTCCGCCCTCCCCGCCGGCACGGATCCCGTGATCGTGGACCGCCTCGCGCACGACCAGGGCTCCGCCTACGGCGAGGTCACCCGCATCATCGACGAGCGCCCCGAGTGGGGCCGTCCCATCGCCGGCACCGATGTGCTGCGCGCCGCGGTGGTCCCTTCCGCGCGCAACGAGATGGTCGCCCGGCTGGGCGATTGCGTCTTCGGCCGGCTCGGCATCGGCACCCGCGGCGACCCGGGGCCCGGTGTGATCGAGGAGGTCGCGGCGATTACTGCCGAGCAGCTCGGCTGGGATCCGGCTCGCCGAGACGCCGAAGTGGCCGACGTGCGCGCCCGCTTTCCCTTCCGGCGCCAATGAGCCCCGTTACCGAAGGGCCCCCGCCGATCGGACGAGTGGTCGCCACCGAGCTCAAGCCGGCCACGCCGCACCAGTTCCACTTCTGGACCGCGCGCGAGTCGCCCATCGGCATCGGGGCCATCGTGCGGGTGGAGGAAGCCGGGCGCACGGTCTACGGCGTCGTCACCGACGGCTTCGCCTACTCCGACCTCGCCACCCCGCTGCACGCCGTCCTCGGCGCCGACGGCGACCCGGTGGCGGCCGGGCGCGAGCCGACGGCGCGCACCGAGATCCGCCTGTACACCGCGGCGGTGCTGCGGCAGGTGCCCGAGGAGCCGCTCCAGCCGGTGCCGCTCGGCCCCGTCTGGCTGGCGAGCGACGCCGAC
>DASSML010000134.1:0-15830 GCA_035688895.1 Gemmatimonadales bacterium | reverse complement strand
CTCCGGGCCCACGACGTGGCCCTGGTGGCGGTGGACGAAGACGAGGAGAGCTGGCCCCTGGTGCCGACGGCGAGCTGGGGCTATCTCCGCCTCCGCCGGAGCGGCTACGGAGACGAGGAGCTGGCGGCGTGGGCCGACCGGATCCGCGCCCAGCCGTGGCAGGAGGCGTACGCCTTTCTCAAGCACGAAGAGGACAGCCCGGCCGGACCCGACGCGGCGGTCAAACTGGCCGCGATGGTGTAGAGTTCTCGGGTGACCCAGCCCGCAGAGCGGCTCGACTCTCCCACACCCGACGCGCTGACGACGACCGGGGCTGATGCGGTCAGCTTCTGGACCATCGTCCGCGAGTCGGTCCGGGGCGAGGTGCACCACGATTTCACCGTGGGACCCATCGGCCGGGCGGTGCTGCTGCTGGCGGTTCCCATGGTGCTCGAGGTGGTCCTGGAGAGCGTCTTCGCGGTGGCGGACATCTTCTGGGTCTCCCGCCTCGGGCCCGAGGCCATCGCCTCGGTCGGGCTCACCGAGTCGCTGCTCACCATCATCTACGCGCTCGCGATGGGGCTCGGCATCGGCGCGACCGCGGTGGTCGCGCGGCGGATCGGGGAGAAGGACCCCGAGGGCGCCGCGAAGGCGGCCGTCCAGGCCCTCGCGCTCGCCCTGCTGGTGTCGATCGTGCTGGGGACCGCCGGCGCGCTGCTCGCGCCCCAGCTCCTCGCCCTCATGGGCGCCTCGCCCGAGGTGATCGCCACCGGCCGCGGCTACGCCACCATCATGCTGGGCGGCGAGGCGGCGATCATTGTGCTCTTCGTCGCCAACGCGATCTTCCGCGGCGCGGGCGACGCCGCGATCGCCATGCGGGTGCTCTGGCTGGCGAACATCATCAACATCGTCCTCGGGCCGCTGCTCATCTTCGGCCCCGGTCCCTTCCCCGCCCTCGGCGTCACCGGCGCGGCGATCGCGACGACGATCGGGCGCGGCATCGGCGCGATCTACGCCGTCACCCGCCTGTTCCGGCAAGCGAGCCGGATCCCGGTGGGCCGGCGACACCTGCGGGTGGACGTCGAGGTGATGCGTCAGATCGTGAGTCTGTCGGGATCGGCCACCCTGCAGAACCTGATCGGCATGGCGAGCTGGATCGGGCTGGTCCGGATCCTGGCGGGGTACGGGAGCGAGGCACTCGCCGGATACACCATCGCGGTGCGCCTCATCATCTTCGCCCTTCTGCCGAGCTGGGGGCTCAGCAACGCCGCGGCCACCATGGTGGGGCAGAGTCTCGGTGCCCGGAAGCCGGATCGCGCCGAGCAGGCGGTCTGGAGAGCCGGGGCCTACAACGGGCGCTTCCTGGTCGCGGTGGGCATCCTCTACTTCCTGGCGGCCCCACTCATCCTGCGGGCCTTCACCGACGACCCGGTGGTGACCGACTACGCCGTCCACTGCCTGCGGATCGTGGCCCTCGGCTACCCGCTCTACGCCTACGGGATGGTGCTCACCCAGTCGTTCAACGGCGCGGGTGATACCTGGACGCCGACCTGGCTCAACCTGTTCTGCTTCTGGATCTTCGAGATCCCGCTCGCCTGGGCCCTGGCGGGACCTGGGGGACTGGGCCCCTCCGGCGTCTTCTGGGCCATCATGGCGGCGTTCTCCCTCCTCGCGCTCGCGAGCGCGGTGCTCTTTCGACAGGGCCGCTGGAAGACCCGCGTGGTCTGACCGTGTCCGGGGCACCGGAAAACCCCGCAGATGAGAATGGGGTGACTCTCCGGTGATCCCCCGCTCCTACTGTGCAGCCATCGAGAGCGGCAACAGACCAGGTCCCCAGCGAGGAGTCGGCCATGTTCAGCACTTACGAAGGGCTGCCGGCGGCGGCGAGCGTACAGCAGGCGGTGTGTCTGGCCCAGTTGGAGATCCTGCGGCGGCTGGAGCGCCAGCGGACCGGCGCGGCGCCCGCGGGACGGTAAGCGGCCCGGAGCACCCCTGGCCCGGGCCGGGCGAGCGGTAGATTTGACCGGGTGAGGTCTACCCCCGAGTCGCTCACCCGGTCTGGCCCACCCAGTTACACCGAGGTGCGGCCGAGCCCCGGCCTGGCGCCCTGGATCGAATGCTTCTGGTCGATCCGGGCCGGACCCGGGCCGTCGATGGTCAATCGGGTTCTTCCGGACGGCTGCAGCGACCTCATCGTCGGGGTCGCGGGGTCGCCGGCCGCAACGATCGTCGGCACCATGCGCACCGCCCTCGTGGTTCCGCTCACGGGACCGGCTACTCTCCACGGCGTTCGGTTCCATCCCGGCGCCGCCCTCCGCGTCTTCGACACCCCCCTGACCGAGCTCACCGACCAGCGGATCCCGCTGGAATCCCTGTGGGGCCCCGCCGCCCATGAGCTGTCCCAGGCACTTGCCGAGGCCGCCGGGCCCGCCGGCCCCGGGCGGGCCGAGCGCATCCTCGCGGCCCGCCTGGCAATCGACCCGAGCGCCCACGGCGACGAGGCGTTGGCCGACCGCGCGGTGGCCCTGTTCCGCCGTGCCCGGGGCGGCATCGGCGTGCGCGATGCGGCCGCGGCGCTTGGCGTCGGCGAGCGGCGCCTCCAGCGCGCCTTCGACCGCTCCGTGGGCCTGAGCCCCAAGGTGCTCGCTCGGGTGCTGCGGTTTCGGCAGGCGGTGCGCGGCCTCGACCAGGCGGCGACCAGGCCGGTCTCCTGGGCCGGACTGGCAGCCCTGGCGGGTTATGCCGATCAGGCCCACTTCATCCGCGACTTTCGGGCGCTGGCGGGGCTCACGCCGGCAGCCTACCTCCGGGAGCGGCGGGCCGTCGGATTCGTTCAATACGGAGAGCCTGGGGCGGGATAGATTCGGGCCACCCTTCACCGGAGAGCCCGAATGGCCGAGCAGACCCAACGCAGCGCCGAGCACGACCGGCGGATCGACTACATCGAGTTCCCTGCCGTCGACCTTCCCGCGACCAAGCGGTTCTACCAGCAGGTCTTCGGCTGGAAGTTCACCGACTATGGGCCCGATTACGCCGCGTTCGAGGACGGCCGTCTGGACGGAGGCTTCCACGCGGGCGACGGGGCCCGGGCGACTTCGGGCACCGGTAAGGGTACGCTGGTGGTGCTCTTCGCCGTCGACCTGGCCGACACCGAAGCCCGGGTCCGCCGTGCCGGCGGCACCATCGTTACGCCGCCCTTCAGCTTCCCCGGCGGCCGGCGGTTCCACTTCACCGACCCCAGCGGCAACGAGCTGGCTGTCTGGACCGACCGGTAGCGCCGAGGCAGGCGCGACTAGATTCCGCCTGCCATGACGTCACCTCCTCCGAGCTACGATCGTTCCATTGTGGAGGGGCCACTCACCGCCGCGGTCTGGCGGCTGGCGTGGCCCAGCATGCTGGTCAACATCATCAGCGGCCTTCAGAGCCTGGTTGACCAGGTGCTGGTCGGCCACATCATCGGGTACACCGGCAACGCGGCGATCGGAGTCGCGAACCAGATCTTCATCGCGGTCTTCATCTTCGTCGGGTCGATCTTCACCGGGATGAGCGTGCTGGTCTCGCGCTTCGCCGGCGCCGGCGATCACGACAAGGTGGACCGGACCGTCTACCAGGCCTTCATCACGGTGGTCGCGATGGCGGTGCTGGTCATGGCCCCGCTGGGGTGGTTCCTCGGACCCGCCCTGCTCGACCTGGTGCATGCCTCGCCGGAGGTGCAGGTCCAGGCGCTGCCGTTTCTTCGGATCATGTTCGTCAGCAGCATCGGGATGCTGATCTTCTTCATGCTGGGCGGCGCGCTCCGCTCGGCCGGGGACGCGCGGACGCCGATGGTGATGGGCTTCGTGCTCACCGCCCTCAACGTGGTCTTCAACGTGATCCTGATCCGGGGGCTGGGCCCGATCCCCTCGCTGGGCACCGCAGGCGCCGCGATCGGGACCGCCCTGGCCTCGGGGTTGGTGGCCGGATACGCCGTCTTCCGGCTGTGGCGAGGCGGGTGGGTCGTGCGCTTCCCCCACAAGCACGGCTTTGCCCCCGATTGGGAGATCATCCGGGCGCTGTTCCGGTTCGGCCTGCCGGCGGGCTTTCAGGGGATCGTGATGAACATCGGCGGGGTGTTCCTGCTGAGCTACGTCGGGTCGCTGGCGGAGAGCGCGCCGGCGCAGGCGGCGTACTCCGTGGCTTACACCCAGCTCTTCTCCTTCGTCACCTGGACTTCGATCGGCCTCATGGGGGCAGCAGCGGCCGTGGCCGGACAGAACCTGGGCGCCGGGCGGCCGGACCGCACCGCCGCCGCGGTCCACGTGGCCGCCCGGATCGGCGTCGGCGTGGCAATCTGCGTCGGCATCCTCTTCCTGTGGATCCCCCAGCAGCTCATGGCGATCTTCGGGCTGCAGGAAGCCGAGGTGGTCTCGATCGCGACGGGACTGCTCCGGGTCCTCAGCATCTCGGGGTTGTTCATCGCGGCGGCGCTCACGTACACCGGCGGTCTCCAGGGCACCGGCGACACCAAGAGTCCGCTCTACATCTCGATCGCGTCCCAGGTGGTGCTGCCGCTGGGGATCTGCTTCGTGATCCAGCAGACCGGCACGCTGCAGCCGACGCACATCTGGCTCGCCATCCTGGCCGGCCACGTGACCCGGTTCACCCTCAGCTATCTCCGGTTCGCCCAGGGCCGGTGGCGCGGCATTGCGGTGGACGTCGGCACCTCCCGGACGGCCGCCGCGAGCTGAATCCGGCCGTCAGCGCGGCGACTCCCCTCTCAGGACCGGGGAGCGCCGCATCCAGAGCGCGAGCGCGGCGCCGGCCAGCGAGGCCACCGCGAGGAGCAGCAGGCCCTCCTGAAAGCTGCCCGTCCGCTGCTTGAGCACGCCCACTGCATACGGCCCCAGGAAACCGCCCAGGTTCGCCACCGTGGTCATGACCGCGATCCCGCCCGCGGCCGCGCTGCCGGTCAGGAACATCGCCGGCAGGGGCCAGATCGGGCCGTGGGTGCTGAGGAGGCCGGCCGCGGCGAGCGAGAGGGCGATCACCACGGGCACGGTGGAGTGGAGATACGCTCCAGCCGCGAGACCCATAGCGGCGGCCGCCGCGGCCGCCGCGATGTGTCCCAGCCGCTCGCCGGTCCGATCCGAGTGGCCGCCCACCACGACCATCGCCGCGGCCGCCACCAGGTTGGGAATCGCCGAGAGCACACCCACGCCGAAGGGGCCCAGGCCGGAGACGTCGCGGACGATCTGCGGGAGCCAGAGTCCCAGCACGTAGACCCCGAAGGCATTCGCGAGCAGCAACAGCACCGCCAGCTGCCACACCGTCGGGTTCCCCAGCATCGCGCGCACGGAATGCCCATGGCGGCGCTCGCGCTCATCCCGCTCTGCGGCCAGCGCCGTAGTGAGCGCCTGTCGCTCTGCCGGCGTGAGCCAGGACGCGTCCTCTGGGCCGTCGGGCAGCACCCGGTACACCACCAGGCCCAGCAGCACCGCCGGGATGCCCTCCAGAAGGAAGAGCCACTGCCAGCCGGAGAGGCCCATCGCCCCGTGGAGCTCGAGTAGCGCGCCCGAGATCGGCCCGCCGACCACTCCCGACAGCGGAATCGCCAGCATGAAGCGCGCGACCGCCCGCGCTCGCTCGGCCTCGGGATACCAGAGGGTCAGGTAGTAGATCATCCCCGGGAAGAAGCCCGCCTCCGCCGCGCCGAGCAGGAAGCGGAGACTGATCAGGCTCACCGGCCCGCGGATGAACATCATGGCGCAGGCGATCAGGCCCCACGTCACCATGATCCTCGCGATCCAGATCCGAGCCCCTATGCGGGCGAGGATTAGGTTGCTCGGGATCTCGCACAGCACGTACCCGAGAAAGAAGATCCCCGCGCCGAAGCCGTACATCGCCGGGCTGAAGCCCAGCTCCCGGTTCATCTGCAGCGCCGCAAAGCCGATGTTCACCCGGTCGAGGAAGCAGACGATGTAGAGGAGGAACAGGAACGGGAGGAGACGACGGGTGACCTTGGCGAGGGTGGCGCGCGCCAGGGCGGAGTCAGCGTCTGGCTGGGCAGGTTCAGGATTCGGCATGCTTGAAAAGATGGCACTGCGGGCCGCTGCGAGCGAGGCGGCCCCCATCGCGCGCATACGGAGCGCCGTCTCAGGGCGAGTGCTGGCGGTGGCACGCTCGGAGGGGGCGTCAGTGCACGCCATACCACCCAGGATGTAGCAGTCGAGCCCGGACATCAGGGCGGGCACTGCAGGCCCCGGAGAGCGAGTCGCCGCCGGCACTCGCCCGCCGCACCGGAGCACCTCGCGCGCAACGCGCTACGCCACCGACTTCCGATATCGCATCACCGCCAGGCCCAGCACGCACACTCCCGCCACCCCCAACCCCACGATCGGCGCCCCGACCGTCTCGAGCCCCGCCCCCCGCATGAGCACCGCCCGCATGATGCTCACGAAGTGCTTGACCGGGTTCGCCTCCGCCACGCGCTGGGCCCAGTCCGGCATGGAATCGACCGGGGTAAACAGCCCGCTCATCAGCAGGAAGATGAGCATGACGAAGAAGGCGACGAACATCGCCTGCTGCTGGGTCCGGGTCACCGTCGAAATGGCGAGCCCGATCCCCAGCACCACGATCAGGTATACCGCCGCGGCGAGGTAGACCAGCAGCAGGTTGCCCACCATCGGGATGCCGAACACCAGCTTCCCGATCACGAGCCCGAGGCTGAAGATCACCATCGACAGGATCCAGAACGGGATCAGCTTCGCGGCGATGAACTGGACCTTGGTCATCGGCGTCACGTTGAGCTGCTCCAGCGTCCCCAGCTCGTTTTCCCGGGTGATGTTCTGCGCGGTGAGCAGGAGCCCGATGATCGTCGTGAGCGAGACCATCAGGGCCGGCACCATCCAGTGCTTGTAGTTCCGGGTGGGGTTGTACCAGCGCTGCACCCGGAGGTCGAGCGGCGCGACCCGGGGCGACGGTCCCCGGCCCGTGGGGAGCGTGCGGTCGAGCTCCGCGGCGTAGCCGGCCAGGATGGCGTTGGCGTATCCCTGCACGATGCCAGCGGTCGCCCCCTCCTCCGCATTGAGGACGAGCTGCACCGGGGCCCGGCCCCGCCGGACCAGGTCCTCCTCGAATCGCCGGGGAATGTGCAGCACCGCCGTCACCTCCCGATCGAGCAGGGCGTGGTCCACATCGGCATCGGTCGCTTCATAGCGAACGACCCGGAACTGCTTGCCCGCCTGGAACCGCTGTACCAGGCCGCTCGACACGGTGGTCCGATCCTCGTCCACCACCAGCATCGCCACCCGCTTCACATCGAACGTCGCCGCGTTGGCCAGCACCAGGAGCTGCACCACCGGAATCATGAAGATCTGAAAGACGGTGGTCCGGTCGCGGAAGATCTGGAGGAACTCCTTCCGCACCAGGAAGTAGACGGTGCGCACCGCTCAACCCAGCCGGATCGCGAGCCCACGCGATCCCTTGGCGAGGAGGAAGAGGGTCATCCCGACCAGGATTGCCGTCTCCTGCCACAGCGTGTCCAGCCCGGCGCCCTTGAGCATGATGCCCCGCACGATGGTGAGGAACCACCGCGCCGGCACCACGTACGAGAGCCACTGCAGCACCTTCGGCAGCGAGTCGAGCGGGAAGATGAACCCGGACAGGAGCAGGGTGGGCATCATGAGCCCCGCGAGCGCCGCGAGCATGGCGGTCCGCTGGTTCGGCGCCTTGGTGGAGATCACCACCCCCAGAGCCAGTGCGGTCACGATGTAGAGCCCGCACTCCAGAAGGAGCAGGACCAGGCTTCCCCGGATCGGGACCTGGAACACCAGCCGCGCCGCCACCAGCACCAGCACCACGCTTACGAAGCCCAGCACGATGTAGGGGATGACCTTGCCGACCACGATGGCCTTGGGCCGGATGGGGGAGACCAGCAGCATCTCCATGGTGCCGGTCTCCTTCTCGCGGGCGATCGAGATCGCGGTCATCAGCGCCGAGACGATCGTGAGCACGAACGCCAGGAGTCCGGGGACGAAGAGGTGGGAGCTCTCCAGCGTGGGGTTGTAGCGCATCCGCGCCCGCGGTTCGATCCGGAACCCACCGGCCCCGGGCGTCTGGTCTCGGTACCAGCGGTCCACGATGGCGGTGGCGTAGGTCATCATGATGCCGGCCGTGTTGGGATCGCTCCCGTCGGTCAGCAGCTGAAGCGGCAGCGAGTCGCCCCGGCCCAGCCGGCGCTCGACCTCGTCGGGCAGCACCAGCGCCTGGCGGACGCTGCCGTCCCGGAACGACGCCTCGAGCGTCGCCGCGCTGGGAAGCACCTGGGTGACCGTGAAGCGGTCCGAGGCCGCGACCCGCTCCCGCAGCTCCAGGGTGGCCACATCCGGCGTCGGGTCCACGATGGCGATGGCGATGTCGCGCACGTCGGTCCGCACGGCAAAGCCGAAGATCAGCACCTGCACCACCGGGAACAGGATCAGGATCGCCAGGGTCTGGCGATCGCGCAGGAGGTGCAGCGTCTCCTTCCGCACGAAGCCGAGGAAGGCCCTCACGCGGCGTCGCTCGTGCCCGGCCGGGTGAGCCGGAGAAAGACCTCGTCCAGCGTGTCCGCCCCCACCGCGCGCCGCACCTCGGCCGGCGTCCCCATGGCGGCGATGGCGCCGTTCACCATGATCGAGATCCGCCGGCAATACTCCGCCTCGTCGAGGTAGTGCGTGGTCACCAGCACGCTGGTGCCGGCCGCGCCCGCCTCATAGATCAGCTCCCAGAACCGGCGCCGGGTGATCGGGTCCACCCCGCCGGTCGGCTCGTCCAGGAACACCACCGCCGGCCGGTGCAGCAGGGCGACGCAGAAGGCGAGCTGCTGCTTCCAGCCCAGGGGAATCTCCCGCACCAGGTCGTCGCCCGCGTGCTCCAGCCCGATCCGGGACAGGATGTCGCCGGTGCGGGTGACGATGTCCCGGTCGCTCACCCCGTAGATGCCGCCGTAGAGCGTGATGTTCTCCCGCACGGTGAGGTCCTCGTAGAGCGAGAACTTCTGGCTCATGTACCCGATGCGCCGCCGGACCTGCTCGCCCTGGGTGGCGAGGTCGAATCCGGCCACCGTGGCGGAGCCGGCGGTGGGTTGCAGCACCCCGATCAGCATCCGGATGGCGGTCGTCTTCCCCGCCCCATTGGCGCCGAGGAACCCGAACACCTCCCCCGGCTCGACGTGGAAGGTGATCGCGTCCACCGCGGTGAAGCTGCCGAAGCGGCGGGTCAGCTCCCGCGCGTCGATGGCGTGTCCGGTCACGCCGCCTGCCCCTCGGCCATGTACCACATGAACGCATCCTCGATCCCGGCCTCGATCGGGGCGATGCTCACGCCGGCGAGCCCCGCGCGGCTCACCTGCTCGCCCAGCTCAGCGGCGATCGTCTCGTGGGAGACATCGGCGCGGCGGTCGGTGTAGTGCAGCGATTCGCCGAACGGCCACACCGCCGCCGCGTGGGGAAAGGCGCGGAGGGCGCCGAGCAGACCCAGGGTGTCCGGGCCCCGCACGGCGAGGATCGGCCGCGGATACGCGCGACCGATCGCGTCTGGACGGTCCGTCACCAGCAGCCGCCCATCCTGCATCAGGCTCACCCGGTCGCAGCGGACCGCTTCGTCCATGTAGGGAGTGGAGACCACGATCGGCAGCCCGTCGTCCCGGAGCCGGGCGAGCAGGTCCCAGAACTCCTTGCGGGAGACCGCATCCACTCCGGTGGTCGGCTCGTCCAGGAACAGGATCTCGGGCCGGTGCACCAAAGCGCAGCAGAGGGCCAGCTTCTGCTTCATGCCGCCGGAGAGCGCGCCCGCTCGGCGCGCCGAGAAGCGCTCGAGCTGGACCCAGATCGGCGCGATGGTCTCCCGCGCCTCCGCGACCGTGGTGTCGAACAGCGAGGCGAAGAAGGTGAGGTTCTCCAGCACGCTCAGGTCGGGATAGAGCGAGAACCGACCCGGCATGTAGCCGATCCGGGTGCGGAGCTCCCAGAGGTCCTTGACCACATCCCGTCCGAGCACCAGCGCGCTGCCCGCGTCGGGCAGCAGCAGCGTGACCAGGATTCGAAACAGCGTGGTCTTTCCGGCCCCGTCCGGTCCGATCACGCCGTACAGCTCGCCCGGCCGCACCTCGAACGACACCTCGCGGAGCGCGGCGTCGTCCCCGAAGCGCCGCACCAGCCCCCGTGCCTCGACCGCCAGCCCCTCAGTCATGCGCCCGGCCCCGCGGAATGGTGAGCTCGCCCGGCATGCCGATCCGGAGCCGCCCGCCCGGATTCGCCACCATGATCTTCACCGCGTAGACCTGGTCGGCGCGCTCGTCCCGGGTCTGAATCGGGGTGGGCGTAAACTCGGCTCCGGAGGCGATCCAGGTTACCCGGCCCGGCATGGTGGCGATGCTGTCCGCCCGATCCACACCGACGGTCACTTCCTGCCCCAGCGCCAGCTGGGTGAGCTGGGCGTTGCTCACGTAGGCCCGGAAGGTCAGCGAGTCGAGGGCGGCCAGCTTGAAGAGCGGCTGGCCGGCTTGGACGAACTCCCCCGCTTCGACATAGCGCGCCAGCACCGTGCCGCCGAGCGGGCTTCGGACCCGGCTCCGCGCCAGCTTGTCGTCGATCGATGCGACCTGCGCCTCGATGGCGGCGACCTCCTGCTGCGCACTGGCCCGGGCGGCGTGGGCCCCGGCCAGCTGCTCCCGCGCCACCCGGGCGCCCTGCTCGGCCTGATCATGCTGCTGGGCCGTGGCCGCGGCCTGCTGAATGAGCCGCTCCGTCCGGGCGAGCTCCCGGTCGGCGATGGTGTGCTGCACCTCGAGCGCCGCGATGTTCGAGCCCGCTTCGCGGGTCCGCGCGGCCGCTCCCGCTCGCCGAGCCACCAGCCCTTGCCGCTCGATCACCAGGGGGATCGTGTCCACCACGCCGACCACCGAGTCCCGGGCCACCCGGTCCCCTTCCTCCAGGCCGAAGGCGAGGAGCCGGCCCCCGACTTCAGCGGCGACGGTGACCTCCGTCGCCTCGAAGTTGCCGTAGGCGTCGGGCTGCTCGCGGGCGCAGGCAGCCAGGACGAGCGCGGCGAGAACAAGGAGCCTCATGGCGTAGCACTCGCAGTGGTGGAGGTGAGCCCCAGCGTCGTGACATAGCGGGAGCGAGCCTGGGCCAGCTCGACCCGGTGGCGCTCCAGGACGAGCCGCGCTTCCAGGACGTCGGTCCGGGCCTCGACGTAGTCGGGAGTGGTGATGGCGCCTTCGTCGTACTGGGCGCGTGCCTGGCGCTCGACTTCGGTCCGGAGCGTGACGATGTGCTCGTCGTCCGCCAGTGCGCCTTTGAGCCGGCCGATGTCCTCCAGGTCGGTCACCACGTTCCGCGCCAGCTCCCGGCCGAGCGCCTGCTCCTCGGTGGTCACGATCTGCTGCTGCAGCCGGTACGTGTCCGCCGTCCGGCCGGCCGAGCGCCAGGTCCAGGGACGCCACTCGAGCTTGATGCCGGCCTGCCAGAACGCGTCCGGAGTGGTGCGGAACTGGTCGTACCCCGGGAGCCCGACGCCGGCCTGCCCGAAGGCGAAGATGCGGGGCCGGTTCTCGGTGCCCACGTACTCGATCTCCTTGTCGAGCCGGAGCCGGGAGCGTTGGAACTGCTCGAACTCGGGCCGCCGGCGAAGCTCCGCCGCCGCCGCGGGGCCGGGGTAGCCGAGCTCCGGCTCGGCCGTCGGCAGGACCAGCACCGAGGTTGTGTCGATGCGCAGCCCCACGAGGTCGGCGAGGGTGGCGAGTGCGGCGCGCCGGGACGCCCGGGCCTCGTCCCGCTGCAGCTCGGCCCGTACCCGCTCGGCCTCGATCTCCGCCGCGTCCCGGCCCAGCGCCGTGCCCGCCTCGACTCTCGCGCGCACCGTGGCGAGGCGTGCCTCGAGATCGCCCACCAGTGCCTGGTACTCGGCGACCCGCTTCTCGAACAGGAACGCGGAATAGAACGCGGAGTTGACGTCCGAGCGGAGCTGATAGAGGGTGACCTCGACCCCCGCCTCCGATTCGGCGTGGCGGGCCTCTTCCAGCTCCCGCCGCCGGGCCACGTCGCCCCCGTCGTACAGGCTCTGCTCGACGTCGAGCGTGGTCTGCCAGCGGTCCTTGGGCAGGGCGGGAATGGCCAGACCGGGAATCTCCGACTTGGGCTCGGTGACGTCGCTCTGATGCGACGCCTGTCCGTTGACCGTGAGCTGGGGAAGCCGATCGGACCCGATCACATCGAGCCGGAGATCGGTGGCCGCCTTGAGCAGGGCGCGCTGGGCACCCCGCGGGTCGTTCCGCAGGGCCGCATCCTGCAGCCGCTCGACGTGCAGGGTGTCCTGGGCGGCCGCGGGCCGGCCGAGCAGCGCGAGTCCGGCGCCCGCGAGGAGCAGAAGGCGGGTCATGGGCGGAGTCCGGAGAGGATGAGCTCCGGCAGGATCCGGCGGCGTTCCTCGAGAAAGGCACGCCACCCCGCCTCGTCCAATCCGAGGAGTTCGCACAGCGCGAGTCGGATCGCGAACGGGAAGATCAGCAGGCCCATCATGTTGGCCACGAACTGCTCGGCGCTGAGGCGCCGCATGGTGCCGGCCGCGGCGGCTTCCCGGAGCTGGCGGCGCAGCACGTCGAGCGGGATCCGGCCGCGCCGCGCCATCAGGCGGACGATCCGGCCGGGCTCGTTGTGCAGCTCCGACACCATGTATCCGGCGAAGTAGGGACGCTCGGCGTGGAAGCCGATCTGTTCCCGGACGATGGCCGGAATCTTCTCCTCGATGCTGTGCCCGGGATCGGCCAGGATCCCGAACATCCGGGGCACGATGTCCCCCAACGCGCGCTCGAAGATGGCCTCGGCCAGCGCGGCCTTGGTGCCGAAGTAGTAGTGCACCAGCGCCTTGTTGACCCCTGCCTCGTCGGCGATCTCCTGGGTCCGACTTCCCGCCGTGCCCTTGCGGAGGAAGACCGCATGGGCCGCGACCAGGATGCGGTCGCGGGTTTCCTGGTCGGCGAGCGGGTCGGCCGGCCGGGGTCGGGGCGTAGTCCCCGATCTTAACCGTTTGGTTGAACTGTTTGGTTTAACCATACGGTTAATATCGGCCGCGGCTCGAGGCCGTCAAGAGTTCGCCGCGGAGGTCCGCGCGCGCTGCCGTACAGGTGAGACGATCGTGGCGGGTGACGGACTCCGCCAGCGATCGCCGAATCGCGAGTCGATTCGTCCTGTTCGCGATCGGGGAGCGCAGTCGGGAGCCGCGGAGGCTGGTCGTTCGCGGCAGGTTCGCGGCGCGGGCCGCGTGAGTGGGGCGGTAGCGGACTCCGCAGTCCCCGCCCCATATTGTCGGGGCGATGACCCCTGAACAGCACGCCCTGGTCCGAGAGAGCTGGCGCCGCTTCGAGCCCCGGCTCCGGGCCAGCGGCCTGCGCTTCTACCAGCAGCTGTTCGAGCTCGATCCGACCGTCGCGCACCTCTTCGCCCACGTCGACATCGAGCACCAGGAGCGGAAGCTCATGGTGATGCTGGCGGAGATCGTCCGGGTGCTGGACCGGCCGCACGAGCTGGTGCCCGAGCTCGCCGGCCTGGGGCACCGGCACGTGGGCTATGGCGTGAAGGACGACGATTACGCGTCGATCGGCGCGGCGCTGCTCTGGCTGCTGGAACAGGTATTGGGAGAGGAGTTCACGCCCGAGCTCAAGGATGCGTGGAGCGAGGCGTATCTGCTGGTGGCATCCGTAATGCGCCGGGCCGCGGCGCGAATGCCCTTGGCGTGAATCACCGGGTGCGCAGCGCCATCGCCCAGATGTCGCTCTGCCGCGCGCCCACGGTGAAGAACAGCCGGGTGCCGTCGGTGGCGAACTCCGCCCGGTTCGACGGCCGCGCGGTGTCGTCGAAGCGGATCAGGAGACGGGCCGCGCCCCCCGAGGCGGGAACGGCCCAGAAGCTGGAGCCGCCGGTCGCGTCGAACGCCTTGTAGAGGATCGTGCGCCCGTCCTCGCTCCAGAGCGCCAGCTCGGGCGCGGCCAGCGAATCCCCCGCCACCAGACGGCGGCCCGCCGATCCGTCGGCCGCCATGACCCAGAGCCCGTCCGGCCCGCAGTAGACGATGCTCCCGCCGTCGGGCGACCAGCGACCGCCCCAGCTATCCCGGTTCGTCAACGCCCGCGCGGCGCCCCACTGCCCGTCGGCACCTCGCGTCACCAGGAACAGCCGCCGTCCGCCGTCGGCCTCGCCGGTGAACACCAGCCGGCGCCCGTCCGGGGCGAACCCGGCGGAGCGCTGGTTGGGTGGATCCTTGGCCACTGGCCGTTCCGGCCCGCCATCCGCCGACATCACCCGCACCACCCGGTTGCCGCCCTGGTACACGTGCAGCGCCAGCTCCTTCCCGTCGGCCGACCATCCGGTTACGAACTCGTCGTCCGGCGAGGAAGTGAGCCGCACCGCATCGCCACCGCCGAGCGGCATGCGGTAGATGTCCTGGTTGCCGTCGCGATCGCTGTCGTAGACCAGCGAGCCGCCGTCGGGGGAAAGCGCGATGCCTTCGATCGCCTGGGCACCTTCGGTGACGGGGCGGGCGTCGGCCAGGGTGACTGTGCCATGGGCCGGAACCCCGACCGACCAGATATTCGAGGTGTTGGTGAACACCGAATAGGCCAGCTCCGTTCCGTCGGCCGAGAGGCTGATCGTGTGCGCGCCGAGACCGGCGGTGAGCCGCTCGGGTGGAGCGCTCGGCCGGCCGTCACGATTCAGACGCACGGAGTAAACGTCGCGCTCACCGTCGCGGTCGCTCACGAACAGGAGCCCGCGAGTGTCGGGCAGCCAGGTCGGACTGGTGTTGAGCGCGGTGGCATCGGTGACCCGGATCGCCTCGCCGCCCTTGGCGGGCACGACCCACAATGCACTCGGCGCCATGTTGCCCAGGCTGGTGGCATTGCCCCAGGGTACCTCGCCGTAGGCGAACACTGGATTCCCGCTCACGAACGCCACCCACCGGCCGTCCGGTGACCACGCGAGCGTATGGGCCGCGGGTTGGGCGGTGAGCAGGCGCGGCGTGCCGCCGTCGGCGGGCTGCGCGTAGACGGCCCAGTTCTCCGCATAGGCGATCTGTTTGCCATCGGGCGACCAGGTCGGATAGGCCACCCAGCGACCCTCGCGCGACGGACGCACCAAGGGTCTCGGCGTGCCGCCCAGAGCATCCACCACGTAGATCGTGCCACCCGACTGGAAGGCGATCCGCGCGCCGTCGGGCGACCAGATCGGCCGCCGGTGCGATCCGGGCAGCGCCGCGGACACCGCGACCGCGGGGCCGCCGTCCCGGCGTCGCACGAAGATCTGGAAGCGGTCGCCGACATCGGCGGCGTAGGCGATGGTGTGCCCGTCGGGCGCCATGGCGGGGTCGAGCTCGAGCCGGTCGTCCACCGCGACCCGCACGGCGGGTCCCGGCGTCAACACCGTCTCCCGGGGCGGCCGGGCGAGCAGCCCGAGCGCGAAGCCGAGTCCGAGGAGCGCGACGCCACCGACGAAGCGCCACAGATCGGCATCGCGCCAGACTGCAGACGGCGGCGGCGGTGTAGTCGTGGTGCCCGAGGGTGGGCTCGGCCGGGGCGTGGGCAGCGACGGCCGCGCCCTCGGCGGCGCTGGGGACGGCTCGGCCGCAGGCGGCGCCGCAGGTGCGGCGGCGGGAGGGCCGGGCGTTGCCGAAGAGGCGACAGGCGCAGTCGCTGCCGGCGCCACCGGGGTGACGGCGGGGCGCTCCCCCGTTTCCTCGGCTTCGATCCGACGAAGCTCCGCGGCGTACGCCACCACCTCCCGATCCGGCGGCGCATCCAGCTCCTGCTCCATCAAGACCTCGTAGACCCGCGCGTGCTG
>DASSML010000133.1:0-9496 GCA_035688895.1 Gemmatimonadales bacterium | reverse complement strand
TCCTCCAGGTCGGTGAGCGGCGGCACCTTGAGCAGGATCTCGTTGGTCCGATTGATCCCGTCGTAGATCGCGTTCCAGATCTCGTCCACCGAGGAATTGTCGGATCGCAGCTGGTTGGCGTCGGCCGACGAGAACGCCGTGAGCGTGCCGACGTGCTCGACGTTGTCGGTCAGCAGGTCGCCGAAGATCACGAAATCCCGGTCGTAGTAGGCCTCGAGCTGCAGCGCGTTGTAGGCGCCGATCAGCGCCGTGCGGGCGCCCTCGGCGTTGGTGATGGCCTGGTCGTCGGGTACGGCGTCGACCGGGCTCTGGTCCAGCAGGGAATTGCAGCCGGCCAGTGATCCCACCAGCGCGACGGCAAGGGCGAAACGGATTCGCATCGCGAGTCTCCGTGGAGTGATCATGGTCGGTTACCAGCCCGCCTGGATCCCGAAGGTCCAGGTCCGTGGCTGAGGATAGGCGTAGAAGTCGGTGCCCAGTCCGACCTCGGAGCTGGTCGCCAGGCTTCCGCTGTCGACGTTGTTGGCGCCGTTGCTGTTCACGTCCGGGGAGTAGCCGGTGTAGTCGGTGACGGTGAACAGGTTGCGCACCGAGACGTAGAACCTTGCGGAGGCGAACCCGAGCCCACCGGCCACCTTCTCCGGCAGCCGGTAGCCCAGCGTCAGGTCCTGCAGCCGCCAGTACGACCCGTCCTCCACGTAGCGGTCGGAGATGATGTCGGCTCCCGAAGCGCAGTCGTAGCTGGCCCGGGGCACGTTGGTGATGTCCCCCGGCTTCTGCCACCGCGCCAGTACGCTGGTGAACTGGTTGTCGAAGGTGCAGCCGCCGTTGTCGGCGAAGATCCGCATGGCGTTGAAGATCTCGGCGCCCTGGTTGATGACCAGGAACCCGGTCAGGTCGAACCCCTTGTAGTTCATGGTGCTGGTGAAGCCGCCGGTCCAGTCGGGCCAGGGCGAGCCGACGATGGTCTGGTCGTCCGCGGTGATCTCACCGTCGTGATTCCGGTCCTCGAAGATGGCGTCGCCGGTGGCCGGATCGACCCCGGTGAAGTGCAGGGTGTAGAACGCCCCGAGCGGCTCGCCGACGGCCACCCGGTTGATGTCGCGGATGCCTTCATTGAACGGCTGGTTGTTGAACAGCTCGGTGACCCGGTTGATGTTCCGGGCCACGTTGAGGGTCGTGGTCCAGCGGAAGCCGTCGGGCTTGCGCGAATCGATGTTGACCGTGGTGAGCCCGAGCTCCCATCCCTTGTTGAGCACGCCGCCGACGTTGTCGAAGACGGTGGCGAACCCGGACGTCCCCGAGATCGGCCGCTCCAGCAGCAGGTCATCGGTGCGCTTGTCGTAGTAGTCCGCGGTCAGGCTGATCCGGCCCTTGGCCACGGCCATGTCCGCGCCGATGTCGAACTGCTTGGTCGTCTCCCACTTGAGGTCGGGGTTGGCCAGGTTGGACGGGGCGCTGCCCGGCGTGTCGCCATAGTTCCCGTCTGAGACCAGACCCTGGAACGGGAAGTCGGAGATGGCCTGATTGCCGGTGAGGCCGTAGCTCGCCCGGACCTTGAGGAAGTCGAAGAAGCTCCCCTTGAGGAAGTCCTCCTCGCTCAGCACCCAGGCCGCCGAGGCCGAGGGGAAGAAGCCCCATCGGTTGTTGGGGCCGAACCGGGAGGAGCCGTCGGTACGGGCGCTGCCGCCGAAGATGTACTTCCGGTTCAGGGTGTAGTTGGCCCGGGCAAAGAAGCTGACCAGGTTGTTGCGCGAGTTGGTGCCGTCGCCTTCGCTGATGACCGCCGCGTTGCTCACCTGGGTCAGCTCGTCGTTGGGGAAGCCGTCGCCCCGGATGAAGTTGAGCTCGGTGCGGGTGAGCTCGACGCTCGCGCCGCCGGTCGCCTCCAGCTCGCTCCGGGTGCCCAGACCGGGCACCCAGGTGAGGAAGTTGTCGAACACGTAGCGGTTGGAGGCCGAGTAGCCGTTCTTGGCGCTGCCGCCAAGGCCGGCGCCCTCGGAGCCGTTGACCTTGCGGGAGAGGAACTGGTCTTCCTTCAGGTCGACCAGGTTGAGCCCGACCCGTCCGGTGTACTGCAGCTCGGGCACGATCTTGAAGCGAGCCTCGACGTTGCCGATGACGTTTTCGGAGCGGGCCCGCACCGGGTTGAACTCGGCGAGCGCCACCGGATTGGGGTACACCAGGTCCGCGTCGTCGGGGCCGGCGAAATCGCCGTTGTCGAGCCGGACCGGGGTGGAAGGAGACTCGCCGAAGGCGTTGGTGACGATCCCTTCCAGGCTGCCGTCGCCTTCCAGCCGGTCGATGTGCTCACCGCTCAGGGCCAGCGAGGTGCTGAGCGAGAGCCGAGCGTTGGGATTGAAATCGAGGTTGAGCCGCCCGCCGATCCGGCGGTAGCCCGAGGGAATGACGATCCCGTCCTGGTCGAACAGGGTCCCGGCGAGCCGGTAGCGCAACCGCTCATCACCGCCGCTTACCGCCAGCTCGGCGTTGCCCACCGGCGCGGTCCGTAGCACCGCGCTCTGCCAATCCTCATTGAGGGTGCTGCCCAGGCCCGGGATCCCGGAGTCTGCCAGGTCGACGCCGTCGTTGGTGGCGCTCTCCTGGAAGAACTCCTGATACTCCGGGCCGGTCAGCAGGCTGACGCGTTTGGAGGCCGACTGGCTGCCGATGTAGCTGTTGAAGGTGACGCTGGTCTTGCCTTCGGAGCCCCGCTTGGTGGTGATCACCACCACGCCGTTCGACCCGCGCGAGCCGTAGATCGCGGTCGCGGCGGCATCCTTCAGGATGTCGACGTGGTCGATGTCGTCGGGGCTGAGCCCGCTGACGGCCGCCGGCGTCTGGCCGCCCAGGCCGAGCTGGGAGATGTCGCCGGCGACGATCGGGACCCCGTCCACCACGTACAGCGGGTCGCTGTTGGCGGAGATCGAGGCCATGCCGCGGACCCGGACGCTCATGCCGTTGCCGGGATTGCCCGCGTTCTGGATCACGTTCACGCCCGGCGCCTTGCCTTGCAGGGCCCCGTCGATGCTCGCGATCGGCTGGTTGGCGATCTGGTCCGAGTTGACCGAGGAGACCGCGGTGCTAAGCTCGCCGCGGACGCTGCTGCCGTAGCCGACCGAGACGATCTCCTCGAGCTGGGCCACACCGCCGGCGAGGGCGAAGTCCACCGTCGTCTCCCCGCCGTCCGGGACGGTGACCGCCTGCTCGGACGGGGTGTAGCCGATGAGCTGGACCCTGACTCGGACCTCGCCGGTGGCCGCGCCGGGAATGCGGTACTGGCCGCTCGGGTTGGTCTGGGCCTGCAGAGTGGTGCCAACCACCGTGACCGTCGCCCCTTCGAGCGGGGAGGCGTTGGCGGAATCAGTGACCGTGCCCCGAATGGTGCCGGTCTGGGCCTGCAGGGTTGCGTCGGGTAAGGGCAACGCGATGACCGCCAACAGCGCGGCCAGAACACACCAGGTTCGCTTCATTGCACTCCCTCCAGTAGGAACCGATCACGCTAGCGGGACGAAAGGGCGACTTTGCCGTTCTTGGGGTTGTAGGTACTGCCGGGTGGCAAGAGATGCATGCGGAGGTCGGTAACGCCGAACATGCCGTCGGCGAGGCGGCTGATGTGGGCCTTCCGGGCGTCGTAGACGATCACCTCGCTCAGTCCCAGGACCGTCCAGTGCCCATCGGGCGCGACCTCGATCGCGGTGCTCTCGTCGATGCCGACGCCCACCAGGCTGGGGCGCTCCAGGATCGCGCTGAGCAGGCGGTTGTGCCGCTCCCGCTTGATGAAGTGC
Source organism: Gemmatimonadales bacterium (assembly GCA_035688895.1). Taxonomy (GTDB): domain Bacteria; phylum Gemmatimonadota; class Gemmatimonadetes; order Gemmatimonadales; family GWC2-71-9; genus CAVVWJ01. The sequence goes on along the minus strand of DASSML010000133.1, from coordinate 5,708 downwards.
TGATCCACCACGGCGCCGGGCAGGAAGCCCAGGCCGGGAATCACCTGGATCCGGTGAGACGCGATGGCGGGAAACTCGTCGCCGTAATACCCGGTGGTGTCGCCCGGCGGCGTCTGGTTTCCGGTGATCATCGAATCGGACATGATGGCCGCGCCGGCGGAGGTGCCGCCCACGACGGCCCCCGCGCGGTAGCGGGCCTGGATGGCCCGGAGCGAGGCCGTACCGCCGAGGGCGTCGGTGAGATGGAGCTGGTCGCCCCCGCCGAACCAGATGCCGGTGGCGGAGTCGAGCTGCCGGACCGTGGCGGAGTCGTTGGCCTGATCGTGGTTCACCAGGTAGACGAAGGCGTCCACCCCGTAGCCGGTGAACTCTTCCTTCAGCTCGGCGCCGGCCCCCGCCGCGTCTTCGCTGGCCATCGGGATGAGCGCCACCCGGGCGTGGCCAGCCCCGCCGGCCAGCTCGACGAAGCGGTGCATGAGGGGCTCATCGCGATTGCCGCCGCCGACGATGATGAGGGTTCCCTTGGGTCGCTCGACGGCGGGGGCGGCCGACGGTGCGGCGGTGGCGGAGAGCAGACCAAGCAATGGGAGCGTAGCGAGAATGGCGATGGAGCGAGGCATGGAATGATTTCGGTGATTCATGAATGGGGACGTCGGGTGGTTGAGGGAGTGGGCGCCCAGCCCATCCGCTGGGAGACACGGACGGCCGCCTCCCGGACGGCCCGGGCCAGCGTGGGAATGCGAGCGTCGGTGAACCGGCTGGCCGGCCCGCCCAGGGAGATCGCCGCCACCACGCGGCCGTCGTGGATCCGCACCGGCGCGCCGATCGCCACGTATCCCACCTCCAGCTCGCCGATGGCCGTGGAGTAGCCCTGGCGCAACACGCGGCGGAGCTCCGTCTCGAAGCGGGTCGGCGACCGGATGGTGCAGGGGGTGAGACCGCGGAGCCGTCCGCCGGTCTTCGCGGCGATCCGGCGGACCAGGCCGGGGTCGGTCGCCTGCGCGGCTGCCAGCAGGACCTTTCCGGTCGAGGCGGCGTGGGCGGGCCAGCGGGTCCCCACACTGGGCGAGGTGCCGATGAGGTGCCCGCCCTGGACCTCGTCCAGGATCAGCGTCTCGGCGCCGGCCAGAATCTCGACGCTGGAGGTCTCGCCGGTGTCCCGGGTGAGCTCCTCCAGGACCGGTCGGGCCGCCGCGGCCACGCTGTTGGCGCGTTGCGCCCGCGCTCCCAGCTCGATCGCGGCGGGTCCGAGGCGGAAATGGCCCGCGGCGCCCGACCGCGTCACCAGTCCGCCGTCTTCCAGCGCCCCGAGGAGGCGGAAGGTGGTCGGCTTGCTGAGCCGCAACTCGCGGGACAGGTCGGCGAGCGTCCACTCGGGGCGGGCGTCAGTGAAGGCTCGGGCGATCCGGAGCGCGCGGGCCACCGCCAGCGTGCCGGCAGTCTGCCGGGCACCCGCTGTTGTGGAATGTCGTTTCACGGTAGGGTGCAATGTCCGATTCGCGTGCGCGCCTGTCAAGATGCGAACACGATCAGCGTAACAGGCTCGGCGCGATGATCATGGAAGCATGATGCTGACGCGAGCGTCCGTGAGGCCAGACGCGAGACCCTACAGCCAGCCGAAGAGGAGTCGCAGCACGAAATGGGCGACCACCATCATCGGCACCAGGAGCATGATGTCGAGGGCGAGCGCGACGTAGGTGATCATCAAGGCACACCCCATGAGAAGGGCGCCGACGACCACCACGAGAAGTGTGATGCCGGCGATAGCGACCGGGGAAAAGCGGTAGGGGGTCAGGGCCAGGTCGATGGTTGCGCCTTGGCGCCGCAGCCGCGCCATCCTCGTCGCCATCGGTGGATCGAAGCTCAGGACTCCCAGGTCGTCGCCCAGCATCGCGCTCCGCGCGGCGCCCGGCCCCAGCGGGCCTGCCTGCCCGGAGCGCGGCCCGATGATGAACAGCGGCGCCGCCCAGCCCGCCCCCGGGATGGCGCCGCCCTTCGCCGACAAGGACGCGAGGGCCCGCGCGACGGCATCCGGATTCCGGGTGAGCTGCACGGCGGTGGCATCCGCCAGGTAGCGCCGCCTGCGCCAGAGGAGCGCCAGGAGCGGGGCCACCACGAACGACATGAACGCGAGACGGCACATCCAGATCGCGAAGTGCGCCATCATGAGCGGAGCGCGGAGGATGTCGAGCACGCCGGTCTTCTGGGGACCCGGCGGCCGGCCGGCGTCCTCCGCGCCCAGATCGGAGGACGCGGCCAGGAGCTCGTCCACCCGGGCCAGGGCCTCCGCCTCTCCCGCGGTGCCGCGCCGTCCAGCCAAGCGCACCAGCCGGACCAGCGTCCGGCGTGACGCGGGGCCGAGCGTGGCGCCCAGCGTGGTCAGGAGGAGGGCGATGGTGCGGAACAGCGCCAGCATCGAGAGCGCGACCCGGAGGTCGCCGTTCCCGATGGCCCCGACCAGGTGGGCCACCACCGCCTGGGTCTCGTCCCGGTCCAGCTCGTCCACCAGCCGCCGGCTCACTAGAACGACCGCATCGTCGTGGGACGACCCGACGACGGCGGCGTTGGCGACGGCCCCGTCGAGCAGCATGACCGTCGGCGGCTTCACCCCCGCGGCGATCGCGATCTCCGCGACCACGTTGCCGAGCTGCTGCTCCTCGAAATCTCCGGATCTCGGCGGGCGGCCCCCGAGACTGCGCACCAGCGCTTCGGGGCCCGCACGGCGGAAGAGGGTGCGGGCGCCCATCCATGCCAGGGCCACCACCAGGGCACCGGGGACGATCAACAGCGTTGCCAGGATGATCCCGACCGCCCATGGGGGCCAGTGAGCAAGGAGGGGGGTGCGATCGACTCCCTCGGGGCCGGACCAGATGGCGGCCGTCGGCCACAGCAGGTGGGCCACGTCCGCGAACAGAAACAGCGCGGCGAACACCAGGGGGGTGATGACCGCGCTCATTGGGATGCCCATCAGCGCGACACCGAGGCGGCAGAGCCCCGTGAGCCGCCAGGTGGCGCGGCGATTCCGCGCCTGGGCCGCGAAGAAGCTCTCGCGGTCTGCGGGCCCCGGTACGGAGCGCCAGGGCCGGTCGGTGAGGTCGGAGGCGGCGCTCACCCCCTGTCCCTACAAGCCGAAGAAGGCCAGCCCGATGTTTGCCTCCAAGGCCTTGCGGTGCGGCTCGACCCGGGTGCGCAAGGCCGGCGATGCGCTCGTGGCCGTCGTCAGCGGAGATGCCGGGGTGACCGGCTGACGGCCCGCTTTCACATCCTCGATGATCCGGGACACGTCCACCTCCACCAGGGGCATGCCCATGGCGCCGTACGTCTGGGCTCGAATCCAGCGGTATTCCTCGAGCGACAGACCGGCGCGGTTGAGGGCCTCCACCTGGGCTCGCTTGCCGTCCATGTAGGCCGCGGCGAGGTCCCGGTAGGCGCTGATCAGTTCCGGAGCGTCGATTGCTGTGGCGCTGTCCTTCGCGAGGAGGCGCCGGTAGCGGTGCTCGATCTCGTCCGCCCGAGCACCGAGCCGGGTGCGCACCGTCCCCTGAATCTCCAGCAGCCGGTCGATCTGGGCCTGGCTGGGCTCTCCGGTGGCCGGCGGCGCGAACGGACGCTGGTTCTGCACCGACCGCTCGAGCTGGGGCAGGGAGCCGAGCTCCGCGAATCCCGCGAAGGCGGAGCTCACCTTGTGATAGGCGTAGTACGAGGCTCCGCCCGCACCGACCATCCCTAGCAGCAGGAGCACCCCGCAGCCGATCGCCAGCTTCTTCATGGTCAGGCGAAGACGCCGGCGAACCACCGCTGGTAGTGCTCGCCCAGCACCGGCACCGGCCGCATCTCGCCCTGCACGGCCGAGATCAGGCCCATGACCCAGAACACGAGCAGGACGATGGCGACGAGGAACCAGACGATCCAGCCGAGCACCGGGACGGCTGCGCACACCGACCCGGCGACCCCGGTCAGCGCCATGCCGAGCACCTGGCGGAGGTGGAAGGCGCCTAGCTGGGTCTTACGGTTCTGGTGAAGGAAGATGGCCGCGATGAAGCCGATGAGCGTGAGGTAGGCGACGACGGCGACGGTCTTGTCCTCGGTGGCTGCGGTTGCGGCTGCAGCGTCGGAAGGTGCCATGGTGGTCTCCTAGGTGCCCTGGGGTGGTGGTGAGGAGCTCAGCTCTTGCTCACGGTCGTGGCGATTGCCTCCGACGCCTGCTGCACCATTGGCGTCAACAGGTCCTCCCCGTCCGACTTCGCCTTGCGCTTGTCTTCCTTTTCCAGCAGCACCGTACCATCCGCCTTCTCCAACCGGTACTTGAGAGTGATCTCGTCCTTGTTGTGCACCGCGACCGCGTAGTTGTAGGCGGCCTGGCCCGCCGCGCCGTAGGCGGCCTGGCCGGCGACCCGTCCGGCCGCCGACCCGCTGGCCACACCGGCCTCCCAGGCCCCCTGCTGGGCCGCCCCGGCGGCCATCTTCCCGAACACACTGCCGCCGCTCTTCTTCTGGACGTGCTTGAGCGTGGTCAGCAGGAGGTAGGGGCAGTCGGCCTGTTTGGCCTCCTGCCGCACCTGGCTCTCCAGCTTGGCCTTGAGCGGGTAGGTCGCCAGTGACGGCCCGGTCAGGTAGCTGGTGAAGGTCTCCCGCGCGGCGTCCATGGCCTTCGTGGCGTTCCCGCTGTTTTCCTCGACACTGGTCGGCGCGAAGCAGATCCAGGTGGTATCGGCCTGGGCTTGGGCCTGGGCGGAGCTCGGCGCGGCGGCCGGCAAGGCGATCGCCAGGGCGAGCGTGGTGAGCGCGTCAGTCCATCGGGTCATCGGATCCTCCCGGTTCATGGCTGCTGTTCCTTTCGTCTACCTACGCCCGGGAACACCGGGGACGCCCTCATATGGCGCCGTGGTCCGGTCTCTAACCGGCGGCCACCGCCGGGGCACGGGCCGGCGAGGTGACCCTACGGCGGGTCCGGGCTCCCCAGGCGGCCAGGATCCCCAGGAGTCCTATCCCGAGGACCGGGGTGCGGAAGTGGTAGCGGTTGCGCTCGAGGTAACTCCGAGAGCCTACCGCCAATTGCGCGTCTCGGGGAGAGGCGGGGTCGTAGCGAATGGGCAGTTCGATCCCCACCTGCAGCCCGGCAATGCTGCCCGAGTCCACGGCGTCCACGGCCAGCGTCGAATCCGGGTGCCCCGGGCTGGGGAAGCGGAGCTGAACCACCTGGTAGGGCATCGCCAGCCGGCGAGAGTCGTCGCCCAAGGAGGAGCGGTGCCGTCGGGAGCCGTTTCGGGCCGGCGCCTTGGAGATCAGGTTGACGGCAGCGACCCGAGCCGTCGTGGTCGTCGGTCCGGGCCGGGATGGAGACAGGGCGGGGAAGAGCAGCAGCAGCCCAGCTCCCATCCATGCCAGTCCGGCCAGGACGACCAACGGTGTTGCGATCCAGCTCGCGATCCAAAGTGCGACGACGCCCGCCAACAACCAGACGAGCGATGGCATTAGTGCCGGGCTGCTCACCAGCCGGCCGAGGGCGTCTCCCGCTGCCTGGAGAGTGGTCCGGTCAGCGGCCCTGGCGAGCAGGGGAAAGGCGGGGAAGTAGTGAACGGCGAGCGTGTCTCCCAGCCGGAGCGCATCGTAACGCGCTCGAGGCAGGGTGAGGGTCGCCATGCCGAGGTTGTCATCCCGAGTCGGAAACTCAACCCCCACCCGGTACCACCGATCCCACCCACCCC
>DASSML010000132.1:0-4896 GCA_035688895.1 Gemmatimonadales bacterium | reverse complement strand
CCGGTCGTGGGCCAGAGCCCGCCGGTCATCCGCCGAGAAGGTGATCGCCCACATGACAGGTCCACCGGATGCTGCTCACAGGTCGGTCCCAATGAGCAGTTTACAGCGGTTCACCCTTGGGTTGCGCACAGGCCACAGGACTTGAACCAGCCCAGGATGTCCTCCGGACACACCGCCCGCAACGCCGCACCCATCGCGTCAGAGACCGCCTCCGTCGTCCGCGCCGCCGCCGACCGCAGCCATCCCTTGACCTTCGAGAACATCTCCTCGATCGGCGTCAGGTCGGGGCGGTACGGCGGCAACGGCATCAAGCTCGCCCCGGCCCCCTCGACCGCATGACGCGCCCCGGCGGCCTGGTGCGGCTTGAGATTGTCCCAGATCACCACATCCCCGGGACGCAGTTGCGGGGCCAACGCCTGCTCGACGTCGCTCTCGAAGGCCGGCGTGTCGGTGGCCCCTGGGAAGGCCAACGGCGCCACCACCCCCGAGAGCCGCACCCCCGAGATCAACGTCACCGACTTCCAATGGCCGGGGACCGAGCCCTGGACCCGCTGGCCCCGTGGGGCCCGGCCGTAGGTCCGGGTCATCGCCGTGTTGGCCCCGGTCTCGTCGATGAAGACCAGGTGCTCGGGATCGACAGTGGCGACCTCTTCGCGGAAGGCCCGTCGCTTCCGCCGGACGCGCGGGGAGTCCCGCTCCTGGGCATGGAGCGACTTCTCCTTGCGGGTGATCTTCAGCTTGCGCAACGTGCGGAAGATGGCCATGCGGCTGCAGCGGACGCCGACACGCCCGGCCAACTCCTGAAGCGTGGCGTCGGGCTGCTTCCGCACCAACTGGCGGAGACGTGTCTGGCCGGCGTGGTCCAGCGCCGGCGGATGTCCCCCGCCGTGGGGCCTGGGTTTCAGCGATCTGCTCTGGCGGCGGAGCTTCAGCAAGCGGGTGATAAAGGACGGACTGACGCGGAAGCGTCGGGCGATCTGCCGCTGCGAGCCCTCCTGGTGATCGACGGCGGCGGCGACGCGCTGACGGAGGTCCAGCGAATAGGGTCTCATGGGACACCTCCTCGCGAACACCCTCCTCCTTCATGATAGCGTATCAGCCTAGCCTTTCGGACTTTTGCATCAGCCACCACTGCTGAGCGGGCCGTCCGCACGGTCTTGGTATCCTGGGGTTGCAACACGACTCCAGATACCTCGGCCGCACGGAGGCCCCCTCCATGGCTCCGCTTATCCCCTCCCTCGCTACCCTGGTAGCGGCGTGCTCCGACTGCTTCCATCCCCAGGTCTTCCAGACCTTCCAGGCCCTGATCGCCGGCTGGATCGTCTGCCAGGGACCACGCACCCTCAGCGAGGTCTGGCTCGCTACCGGGCTGGCCGCCAAGCGGCACCATGACACCGCTTACGCCGTGTTTCACTCCGCCGCCTGGGAGTGGGACGACCTGGGCATCGTCCTGGCCACCATGATCCTCACTCATCTGGTCCCCGGTGGGGTCGTCTGGATCGTCGTCGATGACACGCTCTGCCACAAGCGGTGGGCCAAGGTCGCCTTCGGTGGCATCTTCCTCGATGCCGTCCTCTCGACCAAGAAGCACAAGGCCCTGCGGTTCGGTCTGAACTGGGTCGTGCTCGGCATCGCCGTGGCGCTGCCGTTACGCCCCGATCGCTACTACTGCCTGCCGGTGCTCTGGCGGTGCTACCGCAAGAAGGGACGGGCGGGTTACAAAAGCCGCACCCAACTGGCCGCTGAACTGGCCCATCACCTGGCCGAGCGCTTGCCCGAGCGAACGTTTTGGCTGGTCGGCGACTCAGCGTACATCAACTCCGAGTTGCTGAAGGGCCGCCCCGCGAACCTCCAGGTGCTCGGGCCGTTGCGGTGGGATGCGGCGCTGTACGAGGATCCGGGGCCGTATCCCGGTCAGGGGCGACCGGCCAAGAAGGGGAAGCGACTGCCGACGCCGCGGGCGATGATCGAGGACACGGCGACGTTCCCCGCCCGGTTGCGGACGATCCGGTTCCCCAAGCTCGAACGTCGCCTGCGGCTCCAGGTGGTACGGGACGTGTTGTGGTACGCCGGATGTGGCGAGAGCCCGGTCCTGGTGGTACTGGTCCGTGACCCGCTGGGCCAGTGGCGGGACGAGGTGTTGGTGGCGACCGATCCCAAGATCTCGGCGACGTTCGTGATCCAGGGCTACTGCCGGAGATGGAGTATCGAACTGGCGTTCTTCGACAGCAAGCAGTACCTCGGCCTTCATGATCCCCGGGTGTGGAGCGAGCGGAGCGTGGAGCGGACGCACCCGATGGCCTGGTTCGTGGGAACGCTGACGGTGCTGTGGTATGCGGTCAGTGGTCATGGCGGTGCGCAGGTGCGACGGGATCGCTCTTGGTATCCCCACAAGGTGACGCCGACGTTCAGCGATATGCTGGGGACGCTGCGGTTGCAGATGTGGCAGCATCGGGTTTATGGGGCGTCTGGTGCCGAGGTGCCCCCACCAGAATGCATCGAGATGCTGCTCCAGACCCTCTCCGCAGTGGCATAGGGTCCGAAAGACAAGTCCGATGCCCACCGGCGAACCGATCGGCGAGCCGGAGATGCTCCGCTGCCCCATGATGAGCGGGATCACCGCGAGCGGGATCGGTTCAAGCACGAAGCCGACGACGTGCAGCCGGCCGTTGGGAGCCAGCGAGGCGATGAGCGCGTCCCAATCGAGCGGGACATTGACGGTGACAAGCAGCAGGTCGAATACCCCCGCCAATTCCTTGATCGCGCCCGAATTGCGGCTCGACACGACTCGATGCGCACCGAACTTCCGGGCTTCGTCGAACTTGCTCTCGCTCGAGGTGAACGCCGTCACTTCGCAGCCGTACGCGGCGGCGAATTTCACGGCCATGTGGCCCAGCCCGCCGATGCCGACGATGCCCACGCGGCTGGTCGGCTTGGCGTACATCGCCAGCGGATTGAACACGGTCATGCCGCCGCACAAAAGCGGGCCAGCCTCGGCGACGTTGATTTTTTCCGGCAGGGGGACGGCCCAGCCCCAGTGCGCGCGGACGCGGCTGGCGAATGCGCCTTTGTGCCCGACGATCGTAAACGTTGATTGCGGGCACAAATGGTGATTGCCCGACATGCATTGACGGCAGTGCATGCAGCTGCCTGCCGTCCAGCCGACCCCAACGCGTTGTCCGACTGTCAGCCCCTTGGCCGCTCGTCCGACTTCGACCACTCGGCCAACGGCTTCGTGCCCCAGCACGGCCGGAAACTGCGAGAACCCCCAGTCGTTGTTCCGGATCGAAAGGTCGGAGTGACACAGTCCACAGTGCTCGACCTCCACTTCCACTTCCTCGTCCCCAAGCGGCCCGAGCTCGACCTTCTGCCGAACCAAGCTGCTCTTCGCGGCCGGGGCGACCCATGCTTCGATCGTTGCCATTGCGATTCTCCGACAGGGTGAATTGATAATTGCGCATCCGCGCACCAACGGGTCGGTTGGGCGCGTCGGACTGATCGACCTCCGCATCCACCGGGGATACGAGGGCTCAACCACGGCTTGGATGGCGCTATACCTATGTTTGTTTGGGCGGCGCGACGGCGGATCCATCGATCGAGAGCGCGCTGCCGCCCGTCTATGCTGGAGGCAGCACAGCCTTGAAAACGATTTCGATGAGCTGCTCGGGAAAGGCCAGCCTCGATACGCCGATCAGATTGCTGGCGCACTGAGGCCGCGCCTTGGCGTAGGCTTCTTTGCGCACCTTGCCCGCGACTGCAAACGCCTCATCGACATCGATGACATAGAGCGTCTCTTCCACCACGTGGTCGAGGGTGGCCCCGAATTGTGCCAGGATCTTTGCAGCGTTGGCATAGGTCACCCGCATCTGCTCTGCCATCATCGAGAAGTCGGCCGGCTTGCCGGATTCATCGAGCGCCGCGGGCGCGATCATGGTCCCCTTGTCGTCCTGGCTGAGCTGGCCGGACACATGGATCGTGTTTCCGATCTTGATTGCCTGTGCATAGCCGTAGTCGTCTTCCGCCGGCACACCGTGATAGGCGGCCTCTTTGCCATTCGCTGCGGTCGTGTTCGTCATATTCTTGTCTCCTGTTGTATAGGCCAGCTCGGGCATCCCAGCCATTTGTCCATCACGAGGTTCTGCGGAGCCGATGAGTCCGGGGCGGCGTGTTTTCGCGCTGTTGTCGGACGGCAGCCGATGCTCGCTTCGCAGCGACATGCAGCGCCGTCGCAGATGCGATCGGTAGACCCCAGTCAACTTGCCTTCATCCCTGGTCGTTGTGAACTGCACCTTGAGTGGTGGCCGCCACGAGAGCGCCACGCCGGCGCACTGCCTCCAACGCCACGCCGGCCGACGACAGCGCCACTCCCAACAGGACGACGTCCTTGAGCAAGAACTGCCCAGGCATGGCGGACAGGGCCGGGAAGCCGCCCAGGCTCGGCTCCCACCCGGGCGTGGTGACCAGGAAGCTCAGCGTCGTCAGGAACATCCCCGCCGCGAGCCCGCTCCCGACGGCCGAGCCCATCGGCCATACCGGTCGGAGTGCGATGAGCACCCCGATAGCGATCTCGACCACCCCGAGCAGCGAAGAGAACCCGCCCACGCTCATGACACGGTAGACCGATCCCATCAGCGGGCTGTTCGCCACCATTGGCTTGATGCCCTCGACCTCGTAGGCGGTGAACTTCATGCCGCCGATCCAGAGCAGCACGATCGCCAAGCCGTAGCGGGCGATGTGCATTCCGATCGATTTCAGTCGGTCACCCATAAGGCAATCTGTCCTCTCCGCTGACACCACGGGATGAGTAGTTCCTTATCCGTCGTGTTACTTTCACGGTTCATTTGTACGACTTTGTCAGCTACGTTGGGACCTGCTCTGGCACGGTCATGAACTCAC
>DASSML010000131.1:0-2536 GCA_035688895.1 Gemmatimonadales bacterium | reverse complement strand
GGCGAACACGACTTTGCCGATCTGCTGCGGGCGGTTGGGAAGATCGACGGAGTGCGCCGGGTGCGATTCACCAGCCCCTATCCGACCGATTTCTCGGATCGGGTGGTCGAGGCCATGGCCGACACACGGGCGGTGTGCGAGCACGTTCACCTTCCGGTGCAGAGCGGCTCCAACGCGGTGCTCCGCCGCATGCTCCGGCGCTATACCCGCGAGGTCTACCTCGAGGTGGTCGCGCGGCTCAGGCGGGCGGTCCCGGGCATCACCCTCTCCACCGACATCATCGTGGGCTTCCCCGGCGAGACGGATGCCCAGTTCGCCGAGACGCTGAGCCTGGTGGCCGATGCCGATTTCGACGACGCCTATACGTTCAAGTACTCGGTCCGCGAAGGCACTCCCGCGGTGCGGCTGCGGGACCATGTCGCGGACGACGTGGCGTCGGAACGGCTGGCGCGCCTCATCGAGGCGGTCCGCGACAACGCGCGGCGCAAGAACGTGGCCCGGGTGGGCCAAATCCACGAGGTCCTGGTGGAGCGCCCCGCGCGTCGCGGGGGGCTCATGCTCGCCCGCAGCCGGACCAATCACCTGGTGCTGCTCGATCTCCCGGCCGACGCGGTGGGTCGCTACTACGACGCGCGGCTCACCGGTACGACCGGCTCCACCTTCACCGGCGCGGTGGTCACGCCCGAACTGGCGGTCCTGTGATCCGCAACCTGGCCGAGGACCACGTGCTGGCGTCGTACGAGGCGCTGCGCGCGCACTTCCCCGATTTCTGCGGCTGCGAGGTGTGCCGCGACGACACTCTGGTGTATGCGCTCAACCGGGTGCCGGCCCGCTACGTCTCCAGCCCAACCGGGTCGGTGGTCACCGAGATCAACCTGGAGAAAGAGCAGAGTCGGGCGCCGATCGACGTCGCCATGATGGAAGCGCTGCGGAAGATCTCGGCCGCGCCACGGTGCGGCAGGAAGGGCCGGAGCCCGGCCTGAGCGGCGGCCGATGAGGCTGCCGCCCTCCATTCTTCTCACGGCGTGCTACGGGGCCGGTCTCGCGACCGGCCTTCTGCATTTCGGGGGTCCGCTCGGCGTATCGGCGGTCAGTGCGGCGCTGGTGCTCACCAGGCAACCCGTCGCCCTCGTTGGTGCGGGCGCCGTATTGATCGGGCGAATGCAGGCCGAGCTGGCCCTGGGGGCCGATGCAGGGAGGTGCGGGGCGCGCTGGCCGGCCGGGACACTCCGCGCTCGGATCCGGGTGCTCGAGCCGGTATCGGCGGCGGGCGGCGCCACCACTCTTCGCCCTTTCGCCGCCTGCCGAGGAGTAATCCCGTCGCGATGGCCGAGGGCCGCGCCCGTGCGGGCCGGCGATGAAGTAGAGGTCGAAGGCCGATGGATCCCGCGCCCGGGGCGTGGCGGACGTCCCGAGGGAACCCTGGTGGTCGCACTGGTCGGCCGCGTCCGCTCGGCGCCCGGCATGGCCGACCGCATCCGTAACCGGCTGGGTAAAGCCGGCGAGGCACTGTACGGCAGCCGCGCGGGAATGGTGAGCGCTCTCGTGCTCGGGGGTCGCGGCGGGATCACCCCCGAGCTGCAGGATCGCTTCGGGCAGAGCGGGCTGGTGCACCTGCTTTCGATTTCGGGCTTTCATGTCGGACTGATCACGGCCTGGGTGTATCTCCTTGCCCGGCTCCTCCGGCTCCGCCGAACTCCGGCGCTGGCGGGCGCGGCCGGAGTGGGTGCGGTGTACGTCGCCTTTCTCGGCTGGCCGGCCCCCGCGGCCCGGGCGGCCGCGCTCGCACTGCTCGCGGCCCGCAGCCGCATCGCCCAGAGGCAGGTACAGCCCGACGCGCTGCTTGCCGCGACCTGCCTCGGTGTCCTGCTGCTCGATCCCTGGGCCATCCTCGATCTGGGCGGGTGGCTCTCGGTCGCCGCGCTCTGGGGCGCCTCGCGATTCACCCGGTGGAGTGATCACGCGCTTCGCCCCGATTTCTGGTGTCGAACGGGAGCCTCGTCGCTGGGGGCGACGCTGGCCACGGCGCCCCTCACGGCCGGAAGCCTGGGCTCGGTCGCGCCGATCGGCATCGGACTCAACTTCCTCGCCATCCCCATCGCCGCGGTCGCCGTGCCCGGCGTGCTCGCCAGTCTGCTGCTGTTCCCAGTCTGGCGTGGGGCCGCGGAGGGCCTGGCGGCCGGTGCGGGGCTCTGTCTGCACCTCCTGGAGCTGCTGGCGGTAGCCGGGGCGGCCGTGCCCGGCGGCCACGTCGTGACCGATCCTGGCCTGGCTGCCGCGGCCCCGTGGGTCGTTGCGCTGACCCTGGCCCTGTGGGCCACCGGCACCCGCAATACCGCGCCGGTGACCGGCCGCCGGGCGGGCTGGGTGGTCACCCTCGGGCTCTGGGCCGGATTCGTGCCGATCCTGCCCTGGTCGGGTGACGAGGGCAACGACCTCGCGTTACATTTTCTCGACGTCGGGCAGGGCGATGGGGCCGTGGTGCGAACCCCCCGGGGCCGGTGGGTCGTCATCGACGCGGGCCCGGCTTCGGATC
>DASSML010000130.1:0-4130 GCA_035688895.1 Gemmatimonadales bacterium | reverse complement strand
CGCTCCAGAGCCAGAGCAGCTGCGACATCGGACCCGGCGGAGCCTTTGCCGCGGGACCGAACACCGCCTTGGCGGCCGTGACACGATCGATCGCCATGGTCAGCGCTCGCCGGGTGGACCGATCGCCCAGGACCGGATGCGCCGCGGCGTGTCCCCTGGAGCTCACCAGGTTGAATCCGAGGAAGCCATACGCGGCCGAGGGATAGTGGATGACGCGGACGCTGGAGTCCGCCGCCGCGCGGCGCTCGCGCTCGGGGCCGGCGGCCGCCTCGAGCACATCCGCCTCATGGCTGAGGACCAGGTTGAGGGCGGCGTCCGGATCCGCCGCGAACCGCCAGATGGCTCGCCGGAGCGACGGCGCCGGGACGAACGACGAATCCGCGGCGAGGGTGAGGAACTGGCCACGTTGCCACTGAGCCACCCGGTAGGGCCCGCTGCCGATCAGGTGGGCGAGCGCGGTATCGCTCGCCCAGCTTTCCTTCGGAATCGCGCTCCACACGTGGGCGGGGATGATGCGCACGTGATAGGTCGCGTCGTAGAGCTGGTCGGGCGACGGCTCGGTAAACCGCACCAGAAAGGTGACCGAATCCTCCGGCACGATCGCAACCCGCCCAGCCAGCACCGACTGGGCGGGCGAGCCGATGGTGCTGTCACTGAAGGCGTCGAAGGAAAACCGGACGTCCTCGGCGGTGACCGGGCGGCCGTCGTGCCACCGGGCTCCGGGACGCAGGTGGAATCGCCAGGTCAGGGAATCCACCCGTTCCCACCGCGCAGCGAGGCCGGGCTGGTAGCCGGCACTGTCGATCGAAGCGGCCCCGGGCCGAAGATCGGCCAGCCGCTCGAAGATCTGATCGCCGATGTCGCGGCCGACCGTCTCGCTCACCAGCGGCGGCAGCAGCGTAGAGGGCTCGCTCACGGCGGCGACGACCAGCGTCTCGCATCCCTCGCAGCGCCGATCGGCGCGCCCGCACCCCGCCATCGTCGCCGCCCAGACCAGGGCCAGGCCTCCCACCGCGTATCGGCATCCCGTCACCACGTGACTCCCTTGGTCAAGGCGATCCGGTAAAGCGCTCAAGTATAGTTGTAACGAATCGTTCCAGGGTATAATGGATCATTCCAGATTTGCGGGCAGACCAGCACGGTTCAATGTTGTAAGGCGAAGTGTGACATAATCTTGCGCCATGAGTGCGAGCGGCACATGGGTTGCCTCTGAGGTCTGGCGAACCGAAACCCACTCGGACCCAGACCATCAGGAGAATCTACGATGCACTCCGTCATTGCCCGCTCCGCTGCCACGGTTGTCGGCGTGGCCCTCGTGCTGACCGCCTGCAGCGACGCCGGAAGCGGCCCGGCGGGTGATGCCCAGGTGAGCCTCAACCTTGCGACTCGTGCAGCGACCGCCGCCGCGAGCTCCGCGGCGCTCAGCGCGCCTGAGACCTACACCGACGCCGCCGGCAACACGCTGGAGATCGACCGGGTGCAGCTCGTGTTGCGCGAGGTGGAGCTGGAGAACGAGACCCACCAGAGCGCCTGCGAGGCGGCGAGCGCCTCGGAAGGCGACTGCGCGGAGATCGAGCTGGGTCCCTTCCTGGTCGACCTGCCCCTGGGTGTGGGCGGCGCGGCCCGGACCGTGACCGCCAATGTCCCGGCCGGCACCTACGACGAGGTCAAGTTCAAGATCCGGGAGCCCGATGACGACACCGATGCCGATAAGGCCTTCGTGGCGGCCCACCCCGATTTCGCCCACACGAGTGTCAAGGTGGAGGGTAGCTTCAACGGGACCCCGTTCACCTTCGTCAGCGACCTCCAGGCCGAGCTCAAGCTGGAGCTGAGTCCGCCGCTCGTGGTGGACGGCAGCGGCACCACCGATCTGACCCTCTTTGCGGACCTCGGCACCTGGTTCCGCGACGCCGGCGGCAATCTGCTCGACCCGTCGTCGGTGAGCGGGCAGACCGTGGCCGACAACATCGCGGGTGGCTTCCACGCCTTCGAGGACGAGAACCACGACGGATCCGACGATCACGGCGGCGACAATGGCGGCACTGACGACAACAGCAGCGGCGGCCAGGGCGCCGACGATGGCGCGGTCGGGATCTGACCCTCACCGGGGCCGGGCAGGGTGACGCCCGGCCCCCGGTGGCGGGTCGGTCTGGTGACGATCTCGGACAGCTTCCAGGCGGCCGTGCGCCACCTGGTGTCCGAGCTGGGCGGCGCACTCTCGGAGGGCCGCCCCCATGCCGGGGAGCCGTGGCCCGAAGCCGATGCCACCCTGATCCTGGCGGGTGGAGAAGAGAGCGCCGGGGTGGACCTCCTGGTGGACAGCAAGGCGGGAGGGTCCCGGTTCCTGATCGGCGCCGCAGCCGACCATCGGATCGCGGCCGCGGCGCTGCAGAGCGGAGCGGCGGACTATTACGCGCTCCCCGCCGACCTGGAACTCCTGCGCCGCCGGCTGGAGCGCGAGGCGCGGCAATCGGAGGGGCGCCTCGAGGCGGAGCGGTTCGCCGAGGGCGAGCGGCAGACCAGCGGGTTCCAGGCGATCCTGGGCGACAGTCCGGCGCTGCGGCAGACGCTCGATCAGGCCCGCCGGGTCGCCGTCCACCGCGATCTCACCGTGCTGATCGGCGGCGAGACCGGAACCGGCAAGGAGCTGCTGGCGCGGGCCCTGCACTACGCAAGCCCACGAGCCGGGGAGCCGTTCGTCGAGGTGAACTGCGCGGCGATTCCGGTCAACCTGCTCGAGAGCGAGCTCTTCGGCCACGAGCGGGGTGCCTTCACCGGGGCCGTCGCCGCCAAGCCGGGACTCTTCGAGATGGCGCACGGCGGCACGCTCTTCCTGGACGAGATCGCCACCCTGCCGCTGGAGTTGCAGCCCAAGCTGCTGCGGGCCCTCGAGTCGCGCACCATTCGGCGGGTCGGTGGCCAGCAGGGTCGCACCGTGGACGTACGGGTGCTCGCGGCGACCCACGTGGACCTGGCGCAGGCGGTGCGGCGGGGCGAGTTCCGGGAGGACCTGTATTACCGCCTGAACGTGGTGGTGCTGGTGCTCCCGCCGCTTCGGGACCGCGCGGGCGACGTCGAGATGCTGGCGCGGACGTTCGTGGAGCGGATCGCGCGGGGGTACGGGCTTCCGGTGCCCGAGATCGGAGCAGCGGCGCGCGAGGCGCTCCGACGCTACCAGTGGCCCGGCAACATCCGGGAGCTCCGAAACGTGGTGGAGCGCGCGGTGGTGCTGTCTCCGCCGGGTACCCTCGAGATCGAGACGCTGGGCGCCGACGCGCCGGCGGCCGCGGGGTCGGCGCAGGGGCTGCCTTTCCCGGCCACCCTGGAGGATGTGGTACGAACCGCGGCGAGGGTGATGCTCGACCTCACCGACGGCAACAAGAGCGAGGCGGCCCGGCGGCTGGGGATTTCCCGGCCGAGGCTCCAGCGGCTGCTCGATGGCCAGGTGGACTGATGCCCGAGAGGATGTACACCATGCGTACCCCGCTCCTGCTGCTGCTCGCTCCGCTGGCGCTGCTGGCCTGCTCCGATTCCAGCGGTCCCACGGACACCACCAAGCCTCCGGCCGACCTGAACATCGTCGAGCTGTCGGACCAGGCGCCCCCACTCTACAACGCCGAGGTGAGCTTCTACGCGGTCAAGGGGCGGGATGCCGAAGCCAGGATCTACTTCCAGGACGACGAGGGCAAACCGGGGGAAGAGTACCTGCGCCTGCGGGTGGACGCCCCGTCGCTCCAGGCCCGACCGGACGGTAGCGCGATCGCCGAGGGCGACTCGGTGCTGATTACGGTGCGGGTGGTGGATCCCGCCAAGATGCTGTTCGAGATGGAGCCCAGCGGGCTCGCGTTCTCCGCCGACAAGCCGGCCGAGCTCAAGATCCGGTACGAGGAGGCCCGCGGCGACCTGAACGATGACGGCCGCGTGGACAGCGAGGACGATCACATCGAGAACACGATGGCGATCTGGCGCCAGGAGACGCCGAGCGATCCCTTCGTGCGCGTGGGTACCGCGGTCGTGAAGGAATTCGAGGAGGCCGACGCCGAGCTCACCGGCTTCAGCCGGTACGCGCTGGCCTACTGACCGAACGGTTATGGTCGCGCCCTTCGCCGACGACACCACCCATCAGCTCC
>DASSML010000129.1:0-2246 GCA_035688895.1 Gemmatimonadales bacterium | reverse complement strand
AGCGATGGGGCACGTCGGGGAACTCCGCCGCGATCCCCGTCACGAACGCGTCCTGCTTGTCGGACAACCAGAGGGCCACCGGCTTGCCCAGCGATTCGGCCCACTGCCTGGCCTGAGCGATCAGGCGGCGAACCTCGTCCGCGGTGGCGGAGATCAACGGCTCGGCGAACCAAATCCGCTTCCGGGTCAGCTCCCGGACGACGTAGAGGGTCTCGTGTCCCTTCTCGGGTTGGAGGCCGTCGATCGCGAGGATGATCTCGCCGGCCGATTGGTATTGCCGCCGCAGGGCCTCGGGGTCTTGCTGCCGTGCAGCGAGCATCACTTGATAATGATGGATGTACCGCGCGATCGAGTCCTCCGAGAGATGGATACCATAGTCGTCTCGGAGTTCGCCTTGGATCTGGGGGATCGCCCAGTGCCGTGAACACCTCCGATGACCGATCCAACAGAGGACATCCCAGCCGATAGCCCATTTGGGGAGTGCAATGGCGACCTCAAGCTCGGGGCTCTTGATCCGGGCGTGTCCGGGGCAGTCGGGATCGGGGCAGTGGTTGAGTCTGCAGAGCAACTCGACCGGCCCCTGAAGGGTATGGAAGCGCCGGTATCGGTGGTCACAGACGTGCATCATCCGTCCGCAGCTCGGGCACTGGCGTTCGACGACGTCGAGCTCCCACAAGGCGAAGTCGGTATCCTCGGGCCAAGTGTAGGGCATCGTGCGGATCTCCCCGCGGCGCGCGGCACTGGGATTCATCGCTTGGGTAGACCAGGCCAGAGGTTACACGCGTAGGAGACGCCTTTCTAGCCCCAATGCCCGTTAGATAAGCAGAACTACCGCCTCGCGAAAGGGTTTCGTCGGCTGTGGCGGGTTCCGGTGCTCGGGCCGCTTCTTCATCCAGTTCGACATCTTTCGCTTGATCACCCGCGGATACCACCGATTCCGGCGCGGCCGGAGCCTCTGACGCCGTACCTCGCGCAGGAGCCGTTGATACCACGTCTCGATGGCCACCTGCGGCGACTCGGGCAACTGGCACTGCAACACCCGTAATGAGTCGATGAACGAGAGCCGGTCCGGGTCCTGGCTAGCGACCACCGCCGCGTCGTGCATCACCCGCCGCACCACGTAGTGCGCCAGCACCAAGCCGTAGACCTCCTGCACCACCCCCGCCGGTGTCTTGCTCCGGATCGGGATCGCCCGGCTACTCAAGTGGGTCTTGATCTCATCAAAGGCCAGCTCTTCTTCCCATCTCTCGTGGTAGACCAGGGGCGCCTCGTGCGCCGGCAGGTCCTGCGGGTTGGTCAGGTCGGTGATCAGCCGGTGTCGCTCGCCCGCCCCGGGGCGGTTCAGGTCGTCGTGGGTGTACTCAATGACCCGAACCAACAGGCCGCGCATGTCGCGGCGGCGGTCGGCCGCGCCCGGGTAGAGCTTGGCCAGGTACGAGCCGTCGGCCAGCCGGCGGATCGGCCGCAACACGGTGTTGCTCTTGACCCGTGCCAGCAGGTGGGCGCCCCGCCGGACGACCGCAGAGATCAGTTCGTAGCTGAAGAACCCGCGGTCCCAGATCAACAGCATGCCGGGCCCGAGGTGTTCCAGCAGCGGACCGACCATCGATGGCTCGCCGTGGCACAGCGGCTTGATCGCCAGGCTGCAGACGGCGTGCGTGCCCAGCTCGCAGAGGGCCAACAGCCGGACCTGGGGGAACGCCCCCTCAGCCCGGCCGGTGGTGGGGCGGCCGAAGGTGCGGGCGTTGTCCGGAGTGTCGGGCAGGTCGAGCGTGGTGCCGTCCAGGCCCATCAGCCGCCAGCCCCGGTAGAACGCGCCGATCGTCTGGTGGGTGGCCATGGGACCAGCGGTCTCGAGGAACAGATGCCGCAGGGGCGCGACGCCGAGCCGGCGGCGGGCTTGGGAGAAGGCGGAGTCGGTCGGCTCGGGGTGGTCGCGAGTCGGGTGCAGCCGCCGCCAGACCTTGGGGATCGAGTCGGCGGCGAACAGCGCCATGGCGATGACCAGCCAGATGACGGAGTCGGCAGGCAGACACCGCCGCCGTTCCGATGAGCGTGCGGTCCGTGATAGGATGGCGGACAAACGGCGCTCCGGGATCAGCTGATACAACCCACGGACGAAGGGGAGCGGGTCCTGGGAGACGTTGTCCCATCCCTGTGGCGAGCGATCCATCAGGGCCTCCTTGTGTTCCGGGGACAGGTAAGCACCCCCAGAATACCAAGGAGGCCCTGATCTTACGGCTATC
>DASSML010000128.1:0-6959 GCA_035688895.1 Gemmatimonadales bacterium | reverse complement strand
ACCCTGTATCCGCCCTATATCATCGAGCGCTCCAGCCGGGGCGAGCGGACCTACGACATCTTCTCCCGGCTCCTGATGGATCGGATCGTGTTCCTGGGCGCCCCAATCAACGACGACGTCTCCAACATCATCATCGCCCAGTTGCTTTTCCTCGAGGCGGACAATCCGGACAAGGACATCTACCTCTACATCAACTCCCCGGGCGGCGTAGTGTCGGCGGGCATGGCGATCTACGACACGATGCAGCACCTCCGGGCCCCGGTGAACACGATCTGCATGGGCATGGCCGCCTCGATGGGATCGTTCCTCCTGGCCGCCGGGACCAAGGGCAAGCGGAGCGCCCTGCCCCACTCCCGGATCATGATCCACCAGCCCTCGGGCGGGGCCCAGGGCACCGCGGCGGACATCGAGATCCAGGCCCGGGAGATCCTCTACCTCCGGTCCAAGATGAACGCCCTGTACGCGCTCCATACCGGCCAGCCGATCGAGACCATCGAGCGGGACATGGATCGCGACCGGTTCATGAGCGCGGAAGAGGCCAAGGCGTATGGCCTTATCGACGCGGTCTTTACCCCGCGCAAGGAGCTGGTCCCGCACTCGAACGGCAGGGAGACTTGACGGTCCGGGAACCGGGATCCACCTTTCCGGAACCCTTCCACCTTTAGATCCCAACGCGGCTCCATGTCCAACGACAAGCACCTCCGCTGCTCCTTCTGCGGAAAATCGAAGGATTCGGTCCGGAAATTCATTTCCGGCCCGTCGGTCTACATCTGCAATGAGTGCATCACACTCTGCAATGAGATCCTGGCGGAGGACGAAGAGCGCGAGGTTGCCGACAGCATTACCCAGGTTCCCACGCCCAACGAGATCAAGGACGTCCTCGACCAGTACGTGATCGGGCAGGAGCGGGCCAAGCGGACCCTGGCGGTGGCGGTCTACAACCACTACAAGCGGATCAACGCCTCCAACGGCCGGGACACCGACGTCGAGCTGGACAAGTCCAACATCCTGCTGCTCGGCCCCACCGGCGTCGGGAAGACCCTCCTGGCCCAGACCCTGGCCCGCATTCTGGACGTTCCCTTCACCATCGCCGACGCCACCACCCTCACCGAGGCCGGCTACGTCGGCGAGGACGTGGAGAACATCCTGGTCCGGCTGCTCCAGGCCGGCGAGTTCAACGTCGCCGAGTGCGAGCGGGGCATCGTCTACATCGACGAGATCGACAAGATCGCCCGCAAGTCGGAAAACCCCAGCATCACCCGCGACGTCTCCGGCGAGGGCGTCCAGCAGGCCCTGCTGAAGATCCTCGAGGGCACGGTCGCGTCGGTGCCGCCTCAGGGCGGCCGCAAGCACCCGCAGCAGGAATACATCCAGATCAACACCAAGGACATCCTGTTCATCTGCGGCGGCGCGTTCGACGGGCTGGAGAAGATCATCGAGGCCCGCACCGGCCGGCAGCAGATCGGCTTCGCCTCCGGCGAGCGGCAGCGCAGCCCGGAGCTCAACGGCAAGAACCCCTACGCCGAGGTCGAGCCCGACGACCTGCTGCGCTTCGGGCTCATTCCCGAGCTGGTGGGCCGGCTCCCGGTGGTGGTCTCGCTCGAGGCGCTGGACGAGGAAGCGCTGATGCGGATCCTGGTCGAGCCCAAGAACGCCCTCACCAAGCAGTACAAGAAGCTCTTCGAGCTCGAGGACGTCGGCCTGACGTTCGACGCCGAGTCGCTCCGGGCGGTGGCGCAGAAGGCGCTCAAGCGCGGCACCGGCGCCCGCGGCCTCCGCTCGATTCTCGAGACCATGATGACCGACATCATGTTCGATCTGCCCATGCGGGACGACGTGCGGGAGATCGTGGTCACGAAGGAGGCCATTACCGAGGGTGTGTCGCCCCTGGTGGTGACCGAGCGCCCCAGAACCAAGCGCGAGGCGTGAGGGGTCACAGGCGGACGGGCGGACCGGCGGACGGGCTCAGGGAGGAGAAGGGAGACGGCGGAAGGGAGCGACACCTTCCGCCGTTCGGCCATCCGGACCCGCCGGCCAACCCCCTACGGGCCCTGCCGGTCGAGTTCGTGGGCTCGTTTCCCGACCCTTTGGTCCGGCTCGATCCGGCGCTCCCCGAAGTGGCGCTGATCGGCCGGTCCAACGTGGGCAAGTCGAGTCTGCTGAACGCACTGATGGGTCGTCCGGGGCTGGCCCGGGTCAGCGGGACGCCGGGAAAGACCACCCTGCTCAACGCGTTTCGGTTGCCCTCGCTGTACTTGATCGACCTTCCCGGCTACGGCTTCGCCCGGGCGGGCAAGGCCGCCCGGGCCGGGTACCGCCGATTGATCACCCGATATCTGGGTGAGCGCTCGACGCTCGCCGGGGTGGTGTGGCTGCTGGACATCCGGCACCCGCCGTCGCGCGACGACTTCGAGATCCAGGAGCTCCTGATCGCGAGCGGGCGTCCGGTGCTTGCCGTGCTCACCAAGGCGGACAAGCTCACCCGCTCGGCCCGGGAGGTCCGCACCCGGGAGCTGGCCGCGGATCTCGGCCTGCACGACGATCAGGTTCAGCTCACGAGCAGCTCCTCCGGGCAGGGTATCGCGGAGCTGGGACAGAGCATCCTCGCTATCGGAGAACGTCCATGAGACCGCGTCTGCCTGTGGTGCTGCTGCTCTCCGTCCTTGTCGCCCTGGCCGCGCCGGCCTGCGCTTCGGCGCAGCACCCGGCGGACCAGCCGGCGTCGCCCGCGGACCAGGGGCCCGGCTCGCCGAGCCGGATGCCGCCCGAAGGGTACGGCTCGCTCACGCAGAACGATCTCACCCTCCGGGTCGCGACCCCCGAGATCGAGGTCCGGATGGTGCCGCTGGACCAGCGGGTGACCCGGCTGCTGGCCCCGGATACCTACCGCTCGCTGCAGGGGTTGGTGGAGAGCCGGCGCGCCTCCATCGACTCGATCGCCCGGCGCTCGGGCACCAGCCGTCCCGGCCTGGCCCTGGTGACGTTCTTCGGCCAGCAAGCCGGCATCCGGTTCGACCCCCAGACGGTGGCGGTGACCTTCCGCAACCAGTATATGCAGCCGATCGGCATCGTCCCCTACAGCCCCCGGTTCAACACCCAGCAGCTGAACGTGCGGGAGCAGGTGAGCGGGATCTACCTGTTTCAGGAGGAGCTGCCGGTGGGGGATTCGTTCCGCTTCAGCTACGGCAGCTTCAATTCGGACGACTGGCAGAACAAGCAGGTGGTGCTCGACCGGGAGCGGGCCCGGGTGTCCGCGCGGGCGCGCTCCAACGGCGCCGACTCCACCCGGGCGGCCCACTAGCGTCTCGCTGTCCCAACCTGTGATTTTGTAACCGGTTGCTCCCCATTATCTTGCCCATCACCGGGCGCCTGGGGAGATTCCAGCGTCCCCGCTCCAGTGTGCGCCGCCTCCCGGAGTCCCGATGGCCTATCTGCCGCTTCGTTCGGTCACCCTGCCGGTCGATGTCTCCGGACGCTATGACGCCTGGCTGGAGCAGCTCCAGGACCGCCTCGGCCGTACCGGGGCCGACTGGTACCGCATCGCCCGCGATGTGCTGTACGACATCTGGTATCCCGGCTTCGGCGACTACGAGCAGCGGGTGGCCGACCCCGCCACGCCGGAGTCCGGCCGGCTCGCGCTCCTGTCGCTCGACCCGCACAACATCACGCTCGAGCCCGAGTACTACGCCGACGTCGATCAGCAGCGGTTCGCCCGGGTCAAGCCGTTGCTCTGGCTCTGGTACAGCTTCGACCGCGCTCCCCTGGCCGGGCAGAACGTCCACCTGGGCGTCGGGCTCCGCCGAGTGCTGGCCGCGCATCTCTTCGCCCGCTGCGGCCGCAACTTCAAATGCTTTCAGTTCACCGAATTCTCCTACGGCTACAACATGGAAGTAGGCGACGACGTGGTGGTGCACCGGCACGTCCTGCTGGACGATCGGGGCGGCATCACGCTGGGAGACCGTGTCAGCATCTCCGACTACGCCAACATCTACAGCCACACCCACAGCATCGTGGAGCAGAAGGAAGTGACGAACGCCCGGACCGTCCTGGAGGACGACGTGCGCATCACCTACCACGCCACCGTGCTCGCCGGCGTGCGGGTCGGTCGCAACGGCATGGTCGGCGCCAGCGCGGTGGCCACCAAGGACGTCCGCCCCTACCACGTGAACGTCGGCATCCCTGCCAAGTCCATCCGGATCAAGCCGAACGCCCCGCCCGAGGCCTACGTGACCGAGCGGGTCGCCAAGCGCGAGTCGTAGAGGCCCGGACGGTGCCTTCTCGGCGCGACCGCTGGTACGCCTCGGCCTCGGCGATCGCCGCCTACGCCCTCCTCGCGAGCGCGCTGGTGGCCTCCACGCTCGGCGGCCTGCCCAGCGTGCTCACCATCTTCCTCGGCATCGCGGGCGCGCTCATCGTGCTGCTGGCCGCCTGGCGTCGCGAGTGGGAGGTCCCGCTCCACGCCATCGGCGCCACCCTGCTCGGAGTGGTGGCCTGGTTCGCGGACGACCGCATCTGGTGGGTGGCCGTCCTCGCCGTACTCACCATCTCGGCCAGTTTCTGGGTCGCGATCTCCCGGGGCCGCCGCCGGCTCCGCGACTCCGAGTTCAAGTCGGAGCAGCTCGCCAGCCAGCTCGACCGCAGGATCAGCGAGCTCTTCTCCCTGCAGGAGCTGAGCTACGTCCTGTCGGAGTCGATCCAGCTCGACCGCATCGTGGATCAGGTGGCGCGCTACGCCGGACGCTTCCTCCAGACCGACGGCGCCATCGTGGTCCTGGCGGACGACGAGCGCGGGGGCCGGCTCCGCGTGGTGGCGGCCACCGGCACGCTGGAGTCGCTGCTCGGACGGACCACCGAAGAGGACGATGCCGGCCTGGTCCGATTCTCCATCAGCCGGGAGCGGATCGAGGTGGCCCAGGGCGTGGCGACACCGACGGTGAACCTGCTGGCCGGGGTGACGGTGCGCTCGGCCGCGGTGGCGCCGCTCCGCTCACAGGGCGTCACCATGGGCGCGTTGGCCGTGGCCGACCGCCAGGGCGGCCCGTTCACCACCGAGGACCTCTGGCTGCTCTCGACGGTGGCGACCAACGCCTCCGTGGTCCTCGCCAACAGCCGCCTGTATGAAATCGTGCGCCGGAGCAAGGACGAGTGGGAGACCGCCTTCAACGCCCTGACCGAGGGCATTGCCGTCGTGGGGCCGGCCGGCGGAATGCTCCGGGCCAACCGCGCGCTCGCGGCGCTGGCGGAGACGGACGAGCAGGCGCTGGTCGGCCGCGGGTTCTGCGAGACTCTGTTCGGACGCAACGAGGCAGTGGACGACCTGCTGCAGGCGGCCCGGCGGGGCGAGCGCGCGGGGCCCCTGGTGGTGCGGCTGGAGCAGAGTCAGCGGGTGCTCCGACTCACCGCCGCGCCCTTCGCCGTCCGAGCGGGCGCGCCCCGCGCGGCCGAGGGCACGATCGTCGTCCTGGTCGAAGACGTCACCGAGCAGCGGGTGCTGGAGGCGCAGCTCATCCAGAACGACAAGATGGCCTCGATCGGCCAGCTGGTATCGGGCGTGGCCCACGAGCTCAACAACCCGCTCACCTCGATCGCGGGACTGACCGAGCTCCTGCTGGAGCGGGATCCCCAGCTCGGCATGCCGAGGGAGCATCTGCGGGTGATCCACGATCAGGCCGAGCGGGCCGGCCGCATCGTGCGGAACCTGCTGACCTTCGCCCGGAAGGGAGTGCCGGAGAAGAGCCCGGTGGATCTCAACGACGTGGCCGCCCGGACCGCGCTGCTCATCATGTACGAGCTGCAGCTTCACGGCATCGAGCTGGAGTCGGTGACCGGTCCCAACCCGGTGCTCGTGCTCGGCGACCGTCACGAGCTGCAGCAGGTGCTGCTCAACCTGGTGACCAATGCGGTGCAGGCGGTGAGCACGCTGGACCGCGCGCGGGGACGCAGTATCCGGCTGGAGATCACCCGCCAGGACGGCGACGCGGTGCTGCGGGTACGGGACAACGGTCCCGGCGTCCCGCCCCACCTGGTGCCGCATCTGTTCACTCCGTTCTTCACCACCAAGAGCCCGGGTCAGGGCACCGGGCTCGGCCTGTCGCTCAGCTACGGCCTAGTGAAGGCCCATGGCGGGGAGCTGGTGTACGAGGCTCCCCCGGAGGGCGGCGCGGAGTTCCGGGTGACCCTCCCGGCCCACGACGCGCCTGGTCCGCTCCCCGAGCCCGAGGCGAGCCGGCCGGCCGGGGTCTCCCGGCGCATCCTGGTGGTGGACGACGACCCGGCCGTGCATCGGGTGGTGAGCGCCCTGTTCACGCCCGAGGGCCATGTGGTGGAGGCGGTGCGGTCCGGGGCCCAGGGACTCAGGATGCTGCGGGAGCGGTCGTTCGACCTGATCGTGGCCGATGCGCTGGCGGCGGTGGCGCCGGCACGCCTCTTCGTCGGAGCGCTCGCCGCCGATTGTCCGGAAAGCCGCGACCGGCTGATCGTCGGGGTCTCGGGGGCCGCGGAGTCGCCCGAGCTCGCGGCGCAGGAGAGCGTGCGACGCCTGCGGAAGCCCTTCAACCTGCGGGACCTGCACGCCGTGGCGTCGGAGGTCTTCGCTAGTACCCCGCCACGCTCGCCGGCCGCCACGGAAGCACGCTGATCCGACCGCGCACCCGCGCCGCGGCGGCGGACGCGTCCGCGGTCGCCCAGTAGTTGCCGCCCGCCGCCAGGTCCGGCGCGTCGATGAACCAGCCGCTGGTGCGGAGGAAAACGTTTCCCGTCACCTCGGTGCCGTGGCCGGGGCCGTCCACCACGATGCCGTCGCCCACCCCGTCGAGCACGTTCCCTCTGAGCCGGCTGCCCGTCGTGCCCTGCAGCACGATCCCCTGCGCGATCCGGGTGATCACGTTATCGTCGATCCGGTAGCCCCGGCTGGGCGGACCGCCCGCGCGCGGGGCGGAGATCATCACGCCGACCGGCGC
>DASSML010000127.1:0-2386 GCA_035688895.1 Gemmatimonadales bacterium | reverse complement strand
ATGGCGGTCTATTCTACATGCCCCGCGACAGAGGCACTACACCGGTGAACGACCACCCGGAGTGAGAGGCGCCATGGCCATCCACATCGAATTAGGACCGGACGAGGAACGGGCACTTTCTGAGCGCGCCCGGGGGAGTGGACGCGATGTGACGGAATACGTCCATCAAGTCCTTCAAGACCACATCCGCGCTGGCGGGCAGGACGAACGCGCTGCCGAGACACTCCCGATCCCCGATGACCTCATCTGATCGACGACAATTATTTTTCCCGGCCAGCGACAATTAGAATTCCCGGCCCCTGACCTCCGGTAGGCTGTCCCATTTCGGCTCTTCTTAGGCCGGAGCAAAGGGATGGTCACCGATCGCCTGTTCAGGAGGTTGCGGACGTTGCTCCAGACCGAAGACACCCTGGCCCAAGCCGCCGACAAGGCGGGCCTCGACGAGAAGACGGCACGCAAGTACCGCGACTCCGACCGGCTCCCCAGTCAGCGACGTACGCCCCATACCTGGCGGACCCGGGAGGACCCGTTCCAGGACGTCTGGCCCGAACTCGTCGATCAACTCCGGCTCAACCCGGGGCTCCAGGCCAAGACCCTTTTCGTCGATCTCCAGCGCCGCTTCCCGGGGCGATTCCCCGATGTCCAACTCCGTTGCCTGCAGCGGCGGATCAAACGGTGGCGTGCCCTCGAGGGGCCGCCCAAGGAGGTGTTCTTCGCACAGACTCATGAGCCGGGGCGGCTCGCCGAGAGTGACTTCACTCATATGGCCGAACTCGGCGTCACGATCGCGGGAGAGCCGTTCGACCACCTGGTCTACCACTTCGTGCTCACCTACTCCAACTGGGAGGCCGGCACGGTCTGCTTCTCCGAGAGCTTCGAGAGCCTCAGCGAAGGGCTGCAGAACGCCCTGTGGGAACTGGGAGGGGTTCCCCGACGGCACCGCACCGATCGCTTGACCGCGGCGGTCAACACCGATCCGCAGCCCGAGTTGTTCACCCGGAGGTACCAGGCCCTTCTGGCGCACTACGGCCTCGAAGCCCAGGCGATCCAGCCGCGGAAGGCCAACCAGAACGGCGACGTCGAGCAGAGCCATCACCGGTTCAAGCAGGCCGTCGACCAGGCGCTGATGCTGCGGGGGAGCCGTGACTTCGACGACCGCGGCGCGTACCAGGCGTCCCTACGCAGGCTCATGGCCGGGCGCAACGCCAACCGCAAGGCGCGGTTCGCCGAGGAACTGGCCGTCCTGTCGTCACTGCCGGTACGCCGGCTGGAGATGGCCCGGCGGGTCAAGGCGCGGGTCGACCTGGGGAGCACGATCCACGTCGGCGGCAACACCTACTCGCTGCCGAGCCGTCTGGTCGGCGAGTTTGTTGACGTTCACGTCGGGGCCGAGACCCTCGACATCTGGCACGGCGCCCGCAAGGTCGACACCCTGCCGCGGCTCCGGGGCCGGGGGAAGCACCGCGTCGAGTACCGCCACGTCATCGACTGGCTGGTGCGCAAGCCGGGGGCGTTCGAGGAGTACCGCTACCGCGACGCGATGTTCCCGACCAGCCGATTCCGGATGGCCTACGACGTGTTGAAGGACCGGCGGCCTGGCCGCGCGGTCAAGGAGTACCTGACGATCCTCCACCTGGCCGCGCGGGAGGGAGAGGTCGGGGTGGACGAGGCGCTGCGGCTCTTGCTCGAAGAGGGGCGACCGCTCGACGGCGAGGCGGTGGCGGACGCCCTCCGCCAGGGCCGCCGGCCGGCGGCGGTGACCGACGTGATGATCGTGGACGTTGACCTGACGATGTACGACCGGCTCCTGGAGCCGGGGGAGGGCCATGAGTACAGCATCGACCGACATGAAGGCGCAATTGACGGACAACTTGAAGGAGCTGCACCTGCCGGCGATGCGGGGCTGTTTCGAGGAGCAGGCGCGGCAGGCCCAGCAGGAGTCGCAGAGCTACGAACGGTACCTGCTGGGTCTGACGGAGCGGGAGATCCAGGCGCGTCGCGGTCGCCGGATCGAGCGGCTCCTGCGGGAGTCGCGGCTGCCGCCGGGGAAGGACCTTCAGGCGCTGGACCTCAAGCGCCTGCCGCCGAAGGCGGTGCAGCAGATCCGGGCCCTGACGGACGGGGCGTTCGCGGACCGTTGCGAGAACGTGCTGGCGTTCGGGAACCCCGGGAGCGGGAAGACGCACGTTTTATCGGCGATCTCTCACGAATTGATCCGTTCGGGAAGGAGGGTCTATTTCCGGAACTGTGGGCTGATGGTCCAGGACCTCCTGGCGGCCAAGCGGGACCTGAAGCTGAGCCGTTATTTCAAGAGCCTCTCGCGGTACGAGGTCCTGGTCCTGGATGACCTGGGCTACGTACAGCAGGGCCGTGACGAGATGGAGGT
>DASSML010000126.1:0-12952 GCA_035688895.1 Gemmatimonadales bacterium | reverse complement strand
CGAAGGACAGCTCTACGCGCCGCCGGTCGGCCCGGTCACGCTGCACGAGAACACCGTCTCGCTCACCTTCCGGCCAGGCCGGGACGTGGGGTCGCCGCCCGCGCTGGTGAGTGCCTATCCGGATGGCGTCGCGAGCATGGTCCGGATCGCCGCGACCACGGTGGACGGAAGTCGGCGCCGGCTGTCACTCCGGCCGGATCCGGATGGGGGGTGGACCCTCACTGGCGCGATCGGCATCGAGCGGCGAACCGCGGGTCTCTCGGCGGTGGCACACGATCCCTCGCGGCTGCTCGTGGCGGTGTGGGCCGCGGCGCTGGAGCGCGCCGGCATCCGCTGGATCAATGCCGGCGGTCCGGTGACGCTGGGACCGCCTCGGTCGGTTGTGCTGGCCCAGGTCGAGTCGGCGCCGCTCGACAGCGTGGCGATGGAGATCAACCGCCGGAGCCTCAACATCGGCGCGGAGCTGCTGCTCCAGTGGGCGGCGGGGAGCCAGAGCACGGGGCCCGCGCTCCTCACCGAGCACGTGCGGCGGGTCGTGGGTCCGATGGCGCGGGTGCATCTGGTGGACGGCAGCGGGCTGAGCGAGGAGAACCGGATGAGCCCGCTCACCCAGATGCTCTACCTGGCCCGTCTGCCGCAGCTGCCGGGGCACCAGCGCTTTCCCCTGCTGCTTCCGGCGAACGGCACCGGTACGCTGCGGCGACTGCGGTACGGGATGAGCCGGGGCGTCGTGCACGCCAAGACGGGGACGCTCGACGACGTTGCCACCCTCACCGGGTATCTGGGCCGGCCCGACGGCGTGCTGGTGATCTCGCTGATGTACAACGGCCGGCGGATCCATGCCGCCCGCGCGGCGGAGTGGGAGCTGTTCCGACTGCTCGGCGCCGAGGGAGTGGACCTGGGTGGGGCGCTGGAGGAGCACATGGGCGGGACCAGCACGCTCAGCGACCGTTAGTCTTTTCCTGTCAACGTCGCGCGGAGCTGCGCGACGGCACCCTCCAGCGCCTCCGCCGAGGGCAGGCTGCCCTGCGCCAGCCGGGCGTTGCCGCCGCCCCGTCCACCCATCCGTCCCAGCACCTCCTTGACCAGCCGTCCGACATCGACACCTGAGTCCTCCGCCGAGGCGAGGATGACTCCTGCCGGCGTCCGTGTCGCGCCCAGGAAGACACCCTGAGGCAGGCCGGCTACCGCCTGTGCGAGCGCCCGGAGGCGGTCGGGCGGACCCGCCTCCTCCTGTACCATCACGACCCGCGCCGAGCCCGCGCCTTGGGCGCTCGTCTGGTACAGCTCGCGAGCCCGGTAGCCGGCGAGGGCGGTCTCCAGATCTCGGCGGGCCGCGGCGGCGGCGGACAGCTCCTGGCGCTGGGCTGCAAACAACGCCGGGAGCTCCTCCGGCGCCGCCGACTGGGTGACCGCGAGATCCGCCAACAATTCGGCGTCGGCCCGAGCCCGGCGCACCGCGCGCTCCCCGCAGAGGAACTCCAGCCGCACCGTCTTCCGCACCCGCTCGAGCCGGCGGATCAGGATCGGGCCGATCTCGCCCGTGGCGCGCACGTGGGTCCCGCCGCAGGCGCTTCGGTCGAGGTCGCGGATGGTCACGATCCGCAGAGTCCCTTCGCGCTCCGACGCCTTACGCAGTCCCTCGGCCGATGCCGCTTCCTCGAAGCTCACCTCGACCGGCCGGTTCTCCGTGACGATCCGATTGGCCCGTAGCTCGGCCTCGACCACCTGCGCTTTGGGCAGCTCGGGGGTGTCCAGGTCGAGGGTCGAGAGGTCCCGGCCGAAGTGGACGCTGACGGTCGCATGGCCGGTCAGGTCGGCAAGCACGGCCGACAACAGATGCTGACCGGTGTGCTGCTGCATGTGATCGAAGCGCCGGGTCCAGTCGATCACCCCCTCCAGCGGTCCGGCCGACACCGGCGCGTCCACCCGGTGTGCGATCCGGTCACCCTCGTCCACCACGTCCACTACCCGTGAAGAGCCGAGCCGGCCGGTATCGTGCGGCTGACCGCCGGACGTGGGGTAGAACGCGGTCCGGTCGAGGTACACCACGGTCCCGTCCTCCGCCCGGTCGAGGACATCGGCGGGGAACGTCGTCAGGTAGGCGTCGGTGTAGTACAAGCGCTGAGTCATGGTCCCAAGCTAATTTCTGAGGCTCATGACCGCCCCCTCCGTCAGCCCCACGGCCGCCGCCCTCGGTCGGATCGGCCTCCCCGAGCCGGTCCGCTCCCTCGCCGCCCGGCGATGGGACACCATCGTGGTCGGGGCGGGGCACAACGGGCTCGCCTGCGCGGCGTACCTGGCCCGCGCGGGGCAGCGGGTTCTGGTGCTCGAGGCGCGGGATCGGGTGGGCGGCGCCTGTACCATGGATGAGCCGTGGCCCGGGGTGCGGATGTCGCCCTGCGCGTACGTGGCCGGCCTCATCCACCCGCTCGTGCTTCGGGAGCTCGACCTGCCGGGCCACGGTTTCCATTGGACCCCGGCGAGCGGCGGGATGTTCGTGCCCTTCGAAGACGGCACCAGCATCCAGCTCTGGAACGACGACGAGCGCTGTGAAGCCGAGATCCGGCGCTTCGCGCCGAAGGACCTGGCGGGCTGGCAGGCGATGCAGGGGGTCAAGCGCCGGCTCCGCGACAAGCTCCGGCCGGATAGTCCGGACGACCTCTGGCTGGATCCGCGTCCGACGCGAGCGGAGATCGAGCGCCGCCTCGCCGGAGACGACGAGGCCCGGGCACTTCTGTTCGACTGGTCGATGGTCGAGCTGGTCGAGCGCTATCTCGACGACGAGCGAATGCACCTGGCCTATCTGGGGCAGGGGGTGATCGGCACCAACGCCAGCCCCCACGATCCCGGCACGGCGTCGGTGTGGTATCACCATGCGTCGGGCCGGATGGAGGGGATGCCCGGCACCTGGGGGTACGTGCGAGGCGGAATGGGAATGGTGTCGTTCCTGCTGTGCGACATCGCCCGCGAGCTGGGCGTGGTGGTGGCGACGGGAGTGCCGGTAGCGCGGATCGTCCCGGGCGAGGGGGTGGAGGTCGAGTCGGGCGAGCGGATCTCGGCGCGCGCCGTCGTGTGCAACGCCGATCCGCGGGTGGCCCTCGCGCTGCTGGACGGCGGGGCCGACCCGCGGTGGGCCGAGCAGGTGCGCGCGGTGCCGATGGAGGGGATCACGGTCAAGCTCAACATGACCTTGTCGGAGCTGCCCAACTTCACCGCCCGCCCCGGCACCAGCGAGCCGCACCACACGGGCCAGGTCAATACGCCGCTCAGCAAGGACGAGTGGCGCACGGCCCACAGACTGGCGAATCAGGGCGAGCTCCCCCCGCGGCTCTGGGCCGAGCTGTACCTGCAGACGGTGTACGACGACACGGTGGTGCCACCGGGAGTGCACACGCTGAGCGTGTTTGCCCAGTACGTGCCCTGGCGGTTCCGCGAGGGGAGCTGGGACTCCCGTCGGGAGGAGGCCGGGGCCGCGGTGATCGCCTCGATCGCGCGATTCTGCAGCAACATGCCCGACGCGATCCTCGGCGTCGAGGTGCTCGGCCCCCCCGACGTCGAGCGCCGAGTCGGCCTCACCGGCGGACACATTTTCCAGGGCGAGATTCTGCCGGACTTCATGTGGGATCGCCGGCTCACGGCGCGCACACCGATGCCCGGCGTGTTTCTCTGCGGGGCCGGGACGCACCCGGGCGGCAGCGTGATCGGGGTGAATGGGAGGAACGCGGCGGTGGAGGTGCTCGGCGGTGGGTAGGTGGGTCGGTGGCTCGGTGGCGCGGGATTACGAGACGGAGTTCGTCGCGCGGATGCAAGCCACCCAGTCTCTTGTCACCTGGACGCTAGCCGTACCGAGCCACCGACCGACCGAGCCACCGAGCCACCGACCCACCGCACTCATCCCCACCCCCGCAGCGCCCTCACGAAATCGTGCAGAACCAGGAACTTCTCGTACAGGATCACGCCTTTCCGCTTCTGGCCGAATTCCGCGAAGAGGTCGCGCAGGCGGCCGCGGCGGGTCACGTAGAAGCGGAAGGTCTCGGCGAAGTCCTCCTGCGGGTGCTTGGCGGCGTAAGCACTCACGTGGTCCCGCGGGGCGATGGCTACGCGCCGCCGCTGGAAGTAGACCCAGGTGTTGTCCATGCCGCGGTAGGCCTTGTCGACTTCGCCGAACGCACGGCGGAAGCGGCGGGAGCGGGTCCAGTCCCAGTGGTGGTAGAGGAAGCTGTGGCCCAGCTCGTGGGTCAGCAGGCCCACCAGCATGGTCCAGGGGATCTCGTGCAGCCTCTGCTTGCCGACCACGTAGCGCTGCTCGATCTCCACGATCTTGGGCCAGCGCGGATCCACGCCCGAGACGCCGGGGCGGAGCAGTACCCGGTAGCCCCAGTCGCGGATCCGCGACACCAGCAGCAGCCGGCGCACCCGGGTCAGGGTGCGGGGAATCAGGTCCCGACCGGTGGCATCGTAACCGCACCAGGGGCACACGTTCATCCAGTCGTCCACCCCTCGGCCGCAGTGGGGGCACTCTCCCTCGAAGCGGTCCTCCTCGTTCCACTCCTGGGGTCGGCCGCACCAGGGGCAGAACGGCATCGGATACTGCACGCCACCGCCGCAGCCCCAGTCGCAGCGGGCATCCATGCGGAACCCGCGCGGCGCCTTGAGCGGTCGCTCGGCGGAGGCGCCCGTCTCGTAGATGTCGGCGTCGCACCAGGGGCACCAGGAGGATGCGTCGGAGACCATCCAGCCGCACCGGTAACACTCGGCGCCGGTGACGCCGTGGTCGTCGCGCCAGACCTGGGCCCGGCCGCAGTTGGGGCAGTAGGGCCACCACCGCTCGAGCTGGTGGCCGCAGACGCAGCGGATCTCCGGGCTGGGCGCCCGACCCCGCCTACGCGCGCTCATACCGATGGGTCGCCTCGTCGACCAGGCGCTCGATGAAGTGGTAGTAGTCCATCCCCGCCTTCTCCGCGGCATGCGCCATGTCGTGCCCGTAGCTGATGAACGGGTTCGCGTTGGCCTCCAGGACCCAGACCTCCCCGTCGGCCGCGAGGCGGACGTCCAACCGGGCGTAGTCGCGGAGCCAGAGCGAGCGGAACGCCGCCCGACAGATCTCCTCGATGCGCGCGCGGGTGGCCCGCGCGAGCGGCCGGGCGAAGACGTTGCGGATCCCGCGCCGGGCGCGGTAGCCCTCGTCCCACTTGGCATGCTTGGTCGCGATGCGCTCCTCCCGCGGGGTGTCGCGATCGAAGACCATCTCGGTGATCGGCAGGATGGCCAGCTCGTCGCCGTTCCCCAACAGGCTCACGTAGAGCTCGCGTCCGTCCACGAACTCCTCGGCGATGGCGGGCTGATGAAAGCGCTCGTGCACCAGCGTCACCCGCTCGCGCAGGGCGTCGGCGTCCTGCACCACCGAGGCCTGGGCGATCCCGACCGACGCATCCGACTGGAGCGGCTTCACGATCAGCGGAAACGGCAGCTCGTCGGGGGGCGCGACCCGTTCCCCGGGGCGCCAGGTGACGAAGCGGGGCACCCGGATCCCGTGCCAGGCGAGCACCTTCTTGCTCATCGCCTTGTTGCGGGACACCAGCAGGGCCATCGGTGGAGAGCCGGTATAGCGATACCCCTCGGCCTCCAGCAGGCCGGGGACCATGTACTCGAGACTGGGGTTCCCGTGGAACGCCTCGGCGGCGTTGAAGACCAGCTCGGGGTGCAGTTCGTCGAGGCAGCGGACCAGGTACTCCAGGTCGTTCTTGACCCCGATCAGCGTGACCTCGTGCCCCCGCTCCCGCAGCGCGTCGGCGATCTGGTACTCCATCTCGGGCTCGTCGACCTTCCAGGCGGCCACTTCCTTGGCCATCTGGCGGGCGTGATCCTCGTAGTGCCAGCTGTCGTAGGGGGTGTCGAAGACGACGGCGATGCGCATGCCGCTCCGGGGTCGAGGGAAAACGACCCCAAACTTGGCCGGGTCCGGTTGGGAGCGGGAGGGGCGGGGGCGCCCCGGCGGTCAGGGAGCGCCGAAGTGGATGAAGCGGTAGCGGATGAGGTCGCTGCTGGAGGTAATCGTGGTGTCGGTCACCTGCTCCCCGGTCTCCGGGTCGGTCAGGAGCTGCACCTGGAACTGGTAGCCCTCCGCCACCAGAACGTCTCCGGCGGGCGAGATGGCGGGCCGCCGGTAGAGTCGGCTGGCGTCCGGGATCGGGGTATCGCTGTGGTCGGCCAGATCCACGAGGTGCAGGATGCCACCGAGGTCGAACTGGACGGGGCCCAGGTCCGGGTCGGCGTTCTCGCTGACCACGCCACCCACGATCGCGGCGATCCGGGTGCCGGCGGCATCGAGGTCGCGCGCGACCCCGGCGGCCCCGAAGTCGTGCGCCACGGTCACCTTGCCCGAGGCCAGGTTGCGGCGGTAGATCCGGCTGTCGCCGGCGAGGGTGTAGAGGACCACGGCCCCGTCGGCGATCGTGGCCAGTCCGGTGGCCCGGACGGTGCCGGGCAGGGCCGCCGGTACGCCCGACGCGAGGTCGAGCAGCTCGACCCCGAGGCTCGTGATCGTGGTCTCCGGAGGAAAGCAGGCGAAATGGCACTGCTGGCGCACCTTGAACGTCTGCCCCAGGTAGGCGAGACGATCGCCTTCCACCCAGTGGAGCCGGCCGGCCCAGTTCACCAGCCCCGCGCCACGGTGGTAAGGCAGGTGAAGGGCCTCGGTGGCGTCATTCGGGTCGGTCCCGGGCGCCACCCGGATCCCGGTATGCTCGGGGTTGAAGTTGGTGAGACTGGTCGCGCTGGCCAGAAAGGCGGTCCGGCCATCGGGGCCGGGTCCCGTCGCGTAGATCGCGTCACTTCGGCGGTACCCCTCCGGCACGTCGCACCACTGTTCCGACTGGCGGTCGCTGCCGGCCGGGATCAGGCCGAGACAGACATCCCGGTCCTGCCGAGCAGGGTCGGAAATCGAATACAGGAGCCCGCTTCCGTCGGCGCTCCAGGCCGGTTGCAGGTCGCCCCCCGGGTTGGCCGTCAGGCGGGTGGGGGGGCCGGGATCGAACGGCTGTTCGGTGCCGGTGTCCGGGTTGGTAAACGGCTCGGAATGGCCGCAGCCGAGCAGCAGAAGCAGGGTTAGGAGCCGCGGCCGGGGTGCCATGCGTGGTTCCTGAGGTTTCGGGGCTGGATTGGGCTGGAGACGCCCGGAACCGCCCCCAACGACACACCTTGCACCACTGGTGGACTGTCCCGCTCGGCTGCATTATCTACCCATCTTTCCCCCAAACTAATCCCGGCGCCGCCGGTGATCGGACCCAGGAGGTGACCATGGAGTTCACTGCCCGGGAGGCCAGGCTCAAGCCCGAATTCGCCGACCGCTACCCCGAGGTCGAGGCCGGCGTCTGGGTCCCAGCGGCGGAGCTCGGGGCCCAGGTCCTCCTCTGGCAGGTCCAGCAGCAGGGGACGGCGGCCCTGGCGACCCGGATCCTGGACGAGCGGCACTTCGAGTTCCGGGGAGGCTGGTATCGGGGAGACTCCACGGAGCTACGGACCCGCGCGAGCGATCCGGCGTTCAACGGGCCGGTATGAAGAAGAAGCGCCCGGGCACTGGAGCGCCCGGGCGCGGTTGAGCAGGAGAGCAGGTAGCAGGTCCCGCCGATTTCCCATCCCTCGATAGATCCGACGTTCCGCAACGAAATCCGCGCGAGCGGGAATCCATCGCACGACGAGCGAATGCGCGTCGCGGTTTCGTGCCGTAACAATCTCGAAATTGCGTGCGGGTCACGGTGACGTTCGCGTCATCTCGCGTGTCTAAGCCCAGTGACCATGCACCGACACCGCCGCCATCATTGCACGCCGCTGGCTGCCGCGATGTTGCTGTCCGCCCCACTTGCCGGGTGCGCCGACGGCACGTCCGCGCCACCCGCGCCCGCAGCCATCCGTCCGAGCGAAGGCGCCAATCAGGCGGCGCCGGCCGGTCGCCCCCTGCCCGCTCCCATCGTCGCCGAGGTGGTGGACGAGTCGGGCGCACCGATTCCGGGAGTGCGGGTCGACTGGAGCGCGGAGGGCGATGGCCGGCTCTTTCCTTCCAACACCGTCACCGACGCCGATGGAAAGGTGAGCGCGCGCTGGGTGCTTGGCGCCCAGGCCGGGCCCAACCGCGCGTCGGTCGGGACTCACGGACTGGAGCCCGCCACCTTCATCGCTCTGGGGGAGTCGGTCGATGACGTCCCCATCGGCACCGTGCGGGCGATCCATCCACCGAGCTACGAAAGCTCGGGCCAGATGGTCCATCCCGACTATGTCCGGACTCCGGGCGCAGGGTTCCAGTATCCCGACCACCTCGCGATCACCCCGTACCCATACGGCGATCCCGACTTCGAGAACCCGTCCGTCTTCGTGGCCGAGGGCCGCCCGGATCGGTGGGGGCTGGAGCAGGGGGTGGTCAATCCGATCGCCCGCCCGAGCTCGGGGTATCTCTCCGACCCCGACATCCTGTACGACCCCTCTGCGAGCGAACTGCGCCTCTACTACCGGCAGGCCGACCGCGACAACGTCATCCTGCTCACCCGGTCGACCGACGGGGTGCACTGGAGCGCGCCGGTCGAGGTGCTCCGCCGTCCCAGCCACGAGGTGGTGTCTCCGGCCGTGGTGCGGCGTGGGCCGACGGAGTGGCTGATGTGGTCGGTGAATGCCGGCCGCTCGGGCTGCGGTGCCGAGGCCACGACCGTGGAGCTGCGCCGCTCGACCGACGGTGTGGCCTGGTCGTCCCCCGAGCCGGTGACGCTGGAGCAGGACGGACTCTTCCCCTGGCACCTCGATGTGCAGTGGATTCCATCGCGCCAGGAGTATTGGGCGGTGTTCAACAGCAAGCTGCCGCAGACCTGCACCACCCCGGTGGTGTCGATCGCCACCAGCACCGATGGGGTGACCTGGCGGGTGGCGGACAAGCCGGTGATCACCAAGGGCCGGGTTCCCGAGCTGCAGGACATCGTGTACCGCACGACGATGGCCTACGACCCGGACCTCGACGTCATCACCTTCTGGTACTCCGGGGCCCGCTACGAGGGTGGAAAGTACGTCTGGGGCGCCGCGGTCGAGCGGCGTCTCCGGGCAGAGGTCTTCGCGCCGGCGGCGGGCCTCAGGCTGGAGGCGAAGGTGTACACGCCGGCGCCGGCGCCGCTGGAGGTGTGGCCGTAGACGGTCGGACAGTCGGACGGTCGGACAGTCGGACAGACAGGCGGTGAGTGCGAATGCCGGAGCATCCGCACTCCTCGGTCTGCCCGCCTCCCCGTGTGCCGGCGTACTGTCCGCCCGTCCGCCCGTCCGCCCGCCCGCCTGTCCGCCCGCCCGCCCGCCCGTGCCCCCGTCCGCCTCCCTGCGTACATTCCCCCGATGACCTCCCGACCCGACCGCGCCGCCGTCGATCCGGCCGCGCTCCCGGCCGCCCAGGCCATCGAAGACGCGTCCCGCATCACGGTCGAGCTGATGGACGAGCTCGGGCGCGTGATCGTGGGGCAGCGCGCCATGCTCGAGCGTCTCCTGATCGGTCTGCTGGCCGACGGGCACGTCCTCCTCGAAGGTGTGCCGGGCCTGGCCAAGACGCTCGCGGTCCGCACCCTCGCGGGGACCATCTCCGCCGGCTTCCACCGGATTCAGTTCACGCCCGACCTGCTGCCGGCGGACCTGATCGGCACCCAGATCTACAACCAGCGCAGCGGCGACTTCACCGTCCAGCAGGGGCCGATCTTCACCAACCTCCTGCTGGCCGACGAGATCAACCGCGCGCCCGCCAAGGTGCAGAGCGCGCTGCTCGAGGCGATGCAGGAGAAGCAGGTGACGATCGGGGGTCAGACCTTCCCGCTCCCCGAGCTGTTCCTGGTGCTCGCCACCCAGAACCCCATCGAGCACGAGGGCACCTATCCCCTGCCCGAGGCGCAGGTGGACCGGTTCATGTTCAAGCTGGTGGTCACCTACCCGGAGCGGCGGGACGAGCGCGAGGTGCTCGACCGGATGACGGTCGCCGACGAACCCACGGCGCGGCGGATGCTGGATCCCGAGCGAATCCTTCACGCCAGGCGCCTGGTGCACGAAGTCTACGCCGACGACCGGATCAAGGAATACGTGCTCGACCTGATCGCGGCCACGCGGAACCCCGCCGTGGCGGGAGCGCCGGAGCTGGCCCCGCTGATCGAGTACGGCGCCTCCCCCCGGGCGGCCATCTTCCTGCTGCGGGCGGCCAAGGCGCACGCCTTCCTGCACGGCCGGGCCTACGTGCACCCAGACGACGTGAAGGCACTCGGCCTCGACGTGCTCCGGCACCGGGTGATCCTCACCTACCGGGCCGACGCGGAGGGTAAGGATCCCGACGCGGTGGTGCGCCGCATCCTCGAGGCGGTAGCGGTGCCATGACGCCGGAGGAGGTGACGCACGAGGTCCGGCGGCTGGAGATCACCACCCGCCACCTGGTGCGCGACATCATGGCGGGGGAATACTCCAGCGCCTTCCGCGGCCGCGGGGTCGAGTTCGCCGAGGTGCGCGAGTATCAGCCCGGCGACGACATCCGCACCATCGACTGGAACGTCACCGCCCGGCTCGGCTCCGCCTACGTCAAGCGCTTCCTCGAGGAGCGCGAGCTCACCATCCTCTTCCTGGCCGACGTAAGCGCGTCGGGCGGGTTCGGCACCCGCCGGCGCACCAAGGGCGAGCTGGCGATCGAGGTGGCGGCCGTCCTGGCCCTGGCCGCGGCCCGCAACAACGACCGGGTCGGCGTCGCCTTCGCCACCGACCGGATCGAGCACTACGTCGCGCCTGCCAAGGGCCGCCGCCAGGCGCTCCGGGTCA
This sequence comes from Gemmatimonadales bacterium, assembly GCA_035688895.1. Classification (GTDB taxonomy): domain Bacteria; phylum Gemmatimonadota; class Gemmatimonadetes; order Gemmatimonadales; family GWC2-71-9; genus CAVVWJ01. The sequence continues at coordinate 2,134 of DASSML010000126.1, read as the reverse complement.
TCAGCGATCTCCTCTCCTATCAGCCCGACACAGCCGGGACCGATCTGGCCCGCGCCCTCACCGAGCTGGAGCCAGTGCTGCGCCGGCGGGCGGTCATCTTCCTGCTCTCCGATTTCCTGGCCGCCGGATACGGTCCCGCGCTCGCCCGGCTGGCCCGGCGCCACGACGTGATCGGAGTCCAGGTGGCCGATCCGCGCGAGCGGGAGCTGCCGGACGTGGGGCTGGTGACCCTGTGGGACCCCGAGACGGGCGCCTGGCGGATCGTGAATACCGGTGACGCTCTGGTTCGCCGACGGTTTCGGGACCGCGCGGAGACGTGGGACCGCGAGCTCATCGGGACCTTCTCCGAAAGTGGCGCCGATCTCCTGCGGCTGGAGACCGGCGAGCCCTATGCCGACGCGCTGATCGCGTTCTTCCGCCGGCGGGAGCGGATGTTGTGGCGCTGAAACCCATCGTCTACGCCGTGCTCCCGCTGCTGCTCTGGGCCGGCCACTCCGCCGCCGGACAGAGCCTCACCGACATCCGCAGCTTCGAGGTCACCGCCGTACCGGCCAAGGCCACCGTGGGCGACTCGATCGTGCTCACCTTCCGGCTGCATCTGAACGAGCGCGACTTGCTGACCGACACGGTGCCGTCCCCCGCCGACGAGCTGCCGCCGGGGGTCCGGGTGCTGTCGGTCGAGCGGCTGCAGCGCGGGGCCGATCGCGCGTTCACCGGGCGGGCCGTCATCGCGCTCTACCGGATCGGGGTGCTCGACCTGCCCGAGTTCGGTGTGCCCTGGGTGCAGGTGGTCACCGGGCACCGGGGCCTGGCCAGGACCGCGCCCGCGACGGTGGAGATCGTGCCGGTGCTCGCCGCCGGCAACCCGACGCTGCGCGACATCAGGGAGCCGGAGCCACCCCGGGGGCCGGGACCCCTGGCGCTGACCGCGCTAGGCGCCGCGGGGGCCGTCGTACTCGCCGGCCTGCTCCTTCGCCGGCGTCCGCGAGCACGCACCGCGGTCGCCACTGAAATGCCGGCCGCCGAGCCGTCGGCCCCTCGGGGGCTGTGGGAAGAGGCCCTGGCCCGGCTGGAGCGGATCGCCCGCGAGCGGCCGGAGGGCAGGGAAGCCGTGGCGGCATGGTACGCCTCGGTAACGGACGTGCTGCGGGAGTATCTGGAAGAGGCCGAGGGGCTGCCCGCGCGGGAGCGCACCAGCTCGGAGCTGCTCTGGGCCTTGCCGCCCCGCCTCGCCGAGGGCGGGCTCCGGCGCCGGCTGCAGGAGACGCTCTGGCGGGCGGACCTGGTGAAGTTCGCCCGCGCGCGCCCCGGTCCGGACGACGCGGCCGACTACCTGGCCGGCGTGCGCGAGCTGTTGACCCGTTGGCACCAGGCCGAGCCCTCGGCGGTGGGAGCGACGGATGCGATTCGCTGATCCGGTCTGGCTGCTGCTGCTGGTAGTGCCGCTCGGCCTGGGCGTGGCGATGCTGAGGAGCCGGCGAGCTCCGCCCACGCTCCGGATCGGCTTTCCCGCACTCGGCTTCCTCGATGACGCGCCGGCCAGTCGCTGGGCGCAGTGGCGGCGGCTGCCCGACGCGCTCCGGCTGCTCGCATTGGTGCTGCTGATCGGCGCTCTGGCGCGGCCGCAGGTGCCGCACGAGGTTCGGCAGGTCCGCAGCAAGGCGCGCAACATCATGCTCGCGCTCGACATCTCCAGCAGCATGAAGGCGACCGATTTCAAGCCCGGCAATCGGCTGGAGGTGGCGCGCGCGGTGCTGGCGGAGTTCGCGCGCCGCCGGCGGGGCGACCTGATGGGCCTGGTGATCTTCGCCGGCCGCTCCTTTCTGCAGGCTCCGCTCACCCCCGACACCGACCTCCTCGGTGAGATGCTCGGCCGGGTGGACATCGGCCAGCTCCCCGACGGCACCGCGATCGGGACCGCGCTCGCGCTGGCGCTGAGCCAGCTCAAGGACCTACCCAATCGCGCCAGCGCGATCGTGCTCATCACCGACGGGGCCAACAACACCGGCACACCGACGCCGTTCGTCGCGGCCGAGGCTGCGCACGCGGTCGGAGTGCGGATCCACACTATCGGCGTGAGCGCGCCCGACAGCACGGGCTTCAACGACGGCTTCGTGTGGCGCCAGGGCCGTAC
>DASSML010000125.1:0-13392 GCA_035688895.1 Gemmatimonadales bacterium | reverse complement strand
GCCGGGACGGTGCGGGGGCGTTGGGGCGCCCGGCATTTCCTGGAAGGGGTCGGCCTGGGACTCTTTGCGCGGACCATGTGCCTGGTGGACGAGCGGTCCGAGGCCGGACGGATCGAGCCGGCGGAAGGCGAGGAGGCCCTGACGCGCGATCTACTCTACCTGGTTCGCGTGCTGGAGCAGCTCCAGCCGCAGAACTGGCACATCGAGGCCGACGGCGTGGACCGCTCCGGCCCGTATCTCCTTTGCGAGGTGATGAACATCCGGTCGGTGGGCCCCAATCTCATCCTCGCGCCCGAGGCCGACAGCGGCGACGGCTGGCTCGACCTGGTGCTGGCGCGGCCGGAGGACCGCCACCAGCTCCACGCCTACCTCGCGGCCCGGATCGCGGGCAGAGAGACGTCGCTCGCGCTGCCGGTGGAGCGAGTACGGCGGGTGCGGATCGTGGCGGGAGGCCAGGAGGTTCAGGTGGACGACGAGATCGAGCGGCCGTCCGAGGATCCCGGCGCGGTGGGCGCCATGCTCGACATCGGCATCGAGCCCGGCGCGCTCGAGGTGCTGGTGCCGGCGGGGAGGAATGGTGGCGGTGTTGCCGCACGCTGAGGTTCGCGCGGCAGCGCTGGTCGCGCCCACCGCCGCCGGTACTCGATTGCCCTGAGTACAACTACAAGTCGTATGCCGCGCCCAGCCTGCCGATTCGAGTAGCCAGTCATGCCAGGGGCGACATTCCTGTGCCTCACGGACTCGAGCGACCGACAGGATGGTGTCGTTCAGTGGTTTCGAGACGGCCAGGGATGGCCAGGGGAGTGGCACGGATCATGGATAGAGGGCTGGTGCCTCTGCGAGCGTCTGGTCCGGTGAGGCCGGCGGTAACACTGCAGGGGACCACCCGAGCCAGGAGCACGCCGTGAACCACGCCAATAACAGGTAGCGCGGTTAGGTCCGCCGACGTATCCCCACTGGGGCCGAGCGAGGGGGCTCGCTTGGCCCCGGTGCGTCGCGGCCCCCGAGCCTACCCTGCCAGCATCACCGCGCACATCCCGCCTCGCTGAGCCACGTTCACCACCTGACGTTGCGAGGCGCGCGCCAGGATGGCCAGCCCCTCTGGCCCGCTGACGAAGCCCATCACGTGATAGAACGTGGCCGGCTCCAGCGCCCCCTCCTCGGTGAGGGTGGGCACCTCGACGACGGGGATCTGTCCCAGCCGTTGAATGACCCAGAGCTCGGTGTCGGCCAGGGCGGCGTCCAGCGCCGCCTCCCAGTCCGACTGGGTCGCCGTCTGTCCCAGCAGCACACCTTCGCCGCCGTAGCCGCGCGAGGGCTTGAGCACCAGGATCTCACGCTCCCGACGCGAGTACTCCAGGAGGTCGCCCTCCTCGCCGCCGGGGAGCTGGGTGTGGCGGTCGGCCAGCACCCTCGTCCAGAGCACATGACGCTGGAAGACCCGGCATTCGTCCGCGCTGAAATGGCGGGCTGCCAGGGCGGGGTCGGTGAAGAGCTCCCAGCACGCCTTGTGGTCCAGCTCGCCGCCGATGGACGAGAGCACCCGGTTCTCCCGGAACAGCCGCCGCATCGCGCGCACGTCGCTGCCCTCCGCCTCCAGCTCGGCGAGGTCGAGGACGCTGTAGTCCCGGTACACCAAATCCACCCGTTTGTCGTCGAGGACGACCTCGTCGCCGCGAAGTCGGAGCTCCGTCGGGTCGGCATGGAGGACGGTGCGCCGGTGGACTCGCTCGAAATACTCCACCAGCCGGCGCTGCTCGTCGATCCCCTCTTCCTCATACTTCGGCTCGACCAGGCAGATCGTGCCGCCAGGCCGGCCGACCGCCGAGAGGTGGCGCTCCAGGGCCGCCAGGAGCAGCTCGCGGGCGTCGGGCAAGCGCCGCAAGCTCACCTCCGGCGCCCGCTCGGCGACCAGGGGCGCGATCGCCTCGTCCACGATCTCCTCCACGGACGGCACCAGATACAGCCCGCCGACCCCGGTCAGGTTCGGCTCGACGAAGGCGAGGGTCTCCTTCCAGACCGGGCTGCTGTAGTCAACCAGGCCGTCGAGACGGTCGAAGAGATGGTCGAGTGCCCCGTGGGCCGGCGTCCAGCATTCGCGAAGCCAGGTGTCCTCCTCCTGCTCGAGCCGGAGGATTCGCCGCACGTCGGCATCGGCCAGGTAGAGCTCCGGCAGGCGGAGAAGCGCCCCGTGAAGGGTCCGTACGACCTGGTGCAGGTACTGGGACTGCTCGGGCAGAATGGGAATGGGGCAGGGGAAGACCCGGATGGTCTCGACCCGGCCTTCGAAGAAGTAGTCCAGGTGCCGAGTCAGGGACCCCTTCCGCATCTCGGCGTAGGCCAGGGCCAAACGGTCGGCGGGGACGGCGTACAGCGCCTGCCGCACCTGTGCCGCCAGGCGCGGGGCACGCAAACCAACGGTCTCGGCGTGGCTTGGCGCCGGAAAAGTCACGCTGGCCTCGGAGGAAGGGGTCTCGCGAGACAGTGTACGGTTCGCTTCAGCGCTCGGCAACCTTGAATCCCGAAGAGCGTCCGGGCGGCCCGCTCGGCTGAACTGTGTACCATGGAGCAGGTTCGCTCTGTTGTCGACAAATCAACGCTCTTCCACGTGGATAAGGCGCACTGGCGGTGTGGAATCAGTTTTCTTAGCTTGGCCCTCCTTCCATCGAGACACCCCCGCCGAAGGAGTCGGTCGCGTGGACGGACTGTCGGTCGCGCGGCGCAGCAGCGTCGTTCGCGAGATCGCTCGGAACGTGGAACGGATCGAGAGCGGGAACGCGGCCGATCGCGTCTGCCTGCGCGAGACCGGATTTGGTGGCCACGCCTGCGTCTGCTATCGCGACGCGGATCATCCCGGGCAGCACCATTGTCCCTGCGGAGCGGAATGGCGGTAGAGCGGATCCGCACGCTCGTCGTTCCCGACCACGACGAGCTCGCCAGGGTGGTGGCCCGCCGGATCGCCGATCTGGTGCGGGAAAAGACAGCCTCCGGCGCCACCGCCGTCCTGGGGCTCGCCACCGGCTCCACGCCGATCGGCGTCTACCGCGAGCTGATCCGGATGCACCGGGAAGAAGGCCTCTCCTTCGCCCGGGTGGTGACCTTCAACCTCGACGAGTACTACCCGATGGACCCCGGGAGTCTCCACTCCTACCATCGGTTCATGTGGGAGAACTTCTTCTCCTTCCTCGACATCCCCCGCGAGCAGGTGCATCTCCCGCGCGGCGACGTCCCCCGCGCCGAGGTGGTCGAGGCGTGCCGCCGCTACGAGGCGGCCATCGCCGACGCCGGCGGGATCGACCTCCAGCTGCTCGGAATCGGACGCACCGGTCACATCGGCTTCAACGAACCCGGCTCGGGACTCGACAGCCGGACCCGGCTCATCACCCTCGATCTCGTGACCCGAAAGGACGCCGCTGCCGACTTCTTCGGGGAGGAGAACGTTCCCCGAGAGGCTGTGACGATGGGGGTCGCGACCATCCTGGAGGCCCGGGAGATCCTCCTCCTCGCCACCGGCGAGCACAAGGCGGAGATCATCCGCCGTACCGTCGAAGGCGAGATCGATCACGAGATCGCCGCCACCTTTCTCCAGCGCCACCCCGACACCACGTTCTACCTCGACGGCTCGGCGGCCGCGGCGCTCACCCGGTTCGCCACGCCCTGGCGGCTTGGCCCGGTGGCCTGGACCCCGGACCTCACGGTGCGGGCGGTCTGCTGGCTGTCCCGCGAGGCCGGAAAGGCGATCCTCAAGCTGACCCAGCGGGACTACGCCGAGCACGGCCTGTCGGCGCTGGTGGCACAGGCGGAGTCGCCCGGGGCGCTCAACGGCCAGGTGTTCAACGCGCTCGGGGCCAAGATCCGGGGGCGTTCCCGGCTACCCGAGGGGAAGCGGGTGATCTGCTTCTCGCCCCATCCGGATGATGACGTGATCTCCATGGGCGGGATCCTCGCCAAGCTGGCCCAGAACGGGAACTCCATCACCGTGGCCTACATGACCAGCGGAAACCTGGCCGTGTTCGACCACGATGTCCGGCGCCACGCCGACTTCATCCGCCGGCTCGCGTCCGAGGGACGGGTGGAGGGCCAGTCCCTGGCCGACCTGGACCGGCGGGTGGAGGATTTCCTGGCCGCGAAGCACCCGGGCGAGGTGGACATTCCCGAGGTCCAGGACCTCAAGCGGATCATCCGCGAGTCCGAGGCGGTGGCCGGTATCCGCACGCTGGGTCTCGAGGCCGGAGCGGCGCGGTTTCTGAATCTCCCGTTCTATCAGACCGGCAAGGTGCGCAAGGATCCGATCGGGCCGGCGGATGTGCGGATCGTCGCCGACCTGCTGAGCGAGGTGGATCCGCACCTGGTGTTCGTGGCGGGCGATCTCTCCGACCCGCACGGCACCCATCGGATGTGCAAGGAGGCGATCGATCGGGCCCTCGCCGCGCACGTAGCCTCGGGCCGGCCGCGTCCCGAAGTCTGGCTCTATCGCGGCGCCTGGCAGGAGTGGCCCATCACCGAGGCCACCTGGCTGGTGCCGTTGTCGCAGGAGGAGTTGCGGCTCAAGGTACAGGCCATCTTCAAGCATCAGTCCCAGAAGGACACGGCGCCGTTCCCCGGACCCGACGAGCGCGAGTTCTGGCAGCGGGTGGAAGCGCGGAACAAGGGCACGGCGGCGGAGCTGGACCGTTTCGGCCTGGCCGAATACTTCGCGATGGAGGCCTACGTCGTGGAGAGCTGAGGCGGGTGAACGCTTGCCAACGTCAACTCCGGTCGATAGCGTGGTGGCGTGGTGCCTTCCTCGAATCCTTCAAACGCAGCGTATATCCTGGTCGTCGACGACGAGCCGGGGGTCCGCCGTCTTGCCTGCCAGACGCTGCAGCGCGGCGGATATGCTACCATCGAGGCCGGGGACGGCGCGGAGGCGCTGCGGATCCTCGAGTGCGCGACGCCGCCCATCGCGCTGGTCCTCAGCGATATCCGGATGCCCCAGGTGGACGGCGTACAGCTGGAGCAGACCTGCCGGGAGCGCTGGCCCACGCTGCCTGTCCTTCTCATGTCCGGCGAGGTCACCCGCGACTGGGTGGTGCGGCTGGTGCGGGAAGGCGCGCACCAGGTGATCCGCAAGCCGTTCCAGGCCGACACTCTGGTGCAGGCCGTCCGCACGATTCTCGAGCCTCCCAATGGCGAGGCGCACGACCTCGCCTGAAGCCAGCCGCCGAGTCTGAACCTCCGGGCGGGTCCGTTCGTAGTGACCCTATCCCCACCCGGAGTCTCTGCCATGCGGCGAATCCTGCTCGCCGGTCTCGTCCTGCTCGCTGCTCCCGCGTCGCTCCCGGCGCAAGCGCCCCAGCTCATCCTGCCCAAGGCCAGTCCGCGCGCCACCGTGAGCCAAACGGTCGGGCTCACCGACATCAGCATCACCTATGACCGTCCGGGGGTGAACGGACGGCCGATCTGGGGAGCCCTGGTTCCCTGGGACAGCGTCTGGCGTGCCGGCGCGAACGAGAACACCGTCATCGCCTTCAGCTCACCGGTGCGAGTCGGCGACACCGATGTGCCCGCCGGCCGCTACGGGCTCCACATGATCCCCTCCAGGCCGGAGTGGACCGTGATCCTGAGCCGGCAGGCCAACGCCTGGGGCAGCTTCAGCTACGATCCGGCCGAGGACCTCCTGCGGGTCAAGGTCACCCCCACCAAAGGCGACTTCCACGAGCGTCTGGTCTATACCCTCGACGACCCGGGGCAAGGGACCGTGATGGCGACGCTGCGCTGGGACACCCTCGCGGTGCCCCTTCCCATCCAGGTGGACGCCAAGCGGGTGGTGGCGGACAGCCTCCGGGAGCAGCTGCGAGGCCTGGCCCGCTTCTTCTGGCAGCCCTGGAACCAGGCCGCCGCGTGGTGCGCCGCGAACGGGACCAATCTGAAGGAGGCGACCACCTGGGCCGACCGCTCGATCGCGATCAACGAGAACTTCACCAATCTCCGGGTCAAGGCCGCCCTGTTGGCCAAGCAGGGTGACGTGGCCGGGGCCAAGACGCTGCTCGAGCGCTCCCTCGTGGTGGCCACCGAGGCCGACATGAATACCTATGGCTACCTGCTGATGGGCCAGGACAAGGTGGATTCGGCGGTGATGGTCTTCCAGAAGAACGTGAAGGACTACCCGAAGTCGTGGAACACGTACGACAGCCTGGGTGAAGCCTACGCCAAGAAGGGCGACGTCAAGGGCGCCATCCACGCGTATACCCAGGCCCGCAAGATCGTGCGCGATCCCGCCCAGCAGCAGCGGATCGACGGCATCCTGGCCGGCCTGCAGCACCCGAGCTGACCTGCCGCCTACCCGCCGGTGCCACACCGGCGCTGGCGGGTGGGCTCCACACCCCCCATGATGAAGATTGCACCCCGGCGTTTCCGGCCCTCCCGGAGCGCCGGGGTCAAGTGTCTGCCGGCGCAGGGAGATAGGTGCGCCCGGCAGAGGCCCCGCCCCGCTCTAGCAGGGTCGGGTGCCACGCGGTATAGTCCTTGAGAAGACGCATCTGCGCCGGAACACTCATTCCCTTTACAACTGCTGCTGCACAGCTCTCAGGATGGGAGCTTCGCCGTGCTTCTCAATATCGTCCGCGGGCGCTTCGCCGCCCTGGTCGCCGCTTCGGCCGTTTCGATGGCCGCCTGCGCCATTCCCGAACAGACCACCCGGCTCGGGTCTGGGCCGGATCCGGTCACCGTCAGCCTCCGCCCCGACGTGCCCCGGAGCGGCCAGCCTGCCGAAGTCACCGTCGAAAGCCCCGGTGCCGATAGCGTCATGCTCCAGTCCGAGGTCGGGCTGGATCGGTTCTCGGCCCATGGACCCAAGCTCGTCGCCATGGTCGGGGGCGACTTCGCCATGGACGAGAAGGGCACCCGCTACGCGGTCCGCCACGGCAAGGAGCTGCTCGATCAGCTGGAGCGGTCGGTGAAGGTGACCAGCTGCCGCGACGGCGTCTGCACGGACTACTACCACAACCTGCCGGTCCGCCTTCCGGAGCAGAACGGACGCACAGTGGAGCTGACCGCAGGGTACAGCACGATCTTCGCCCGGCGGTCCATCCTGGGCGGCGGTCGCACTGTGCTGCTGAAGGAGGCCCTGAGCAGCGGCTTCTGGACCGTGAACGGCGAATGGGCCGCCCCGAGCTGGAACATGCACGCGCTGGGATTCTGGAGCGACGACGAGCACGGCGGCTCGCTCGATCTGGCCCGAGTGCTCAAGCGTGGCGATGAAGTGAGCTACGGGATCGCCATGCACGCCGGCGTCCTCAGCACCAACGGGCTGCCCGAGCAGCGGAGTCCGCTGCTCGCCGACGGGACCGCGCTCCGCTTCGCGGTGGGCCCGAGCGTCATGCTCAAGGGCATTACCGCGAGCAGTCAGATCGGGGTCATGACCAGCGACGGCGAGGCGCTGCAGATCATGCGGACCCGGGTCTCGGCCAACGGCAACCTGACCTCGGAGCGGCTGCCGGTCACGATCACCGCCGAGAAGACCTTCGCCTTCGGCGGCGGCCCGATCATCTCCCGGCGCCGCGACGCGATCGAGCGCCTGACGGCGGGGATCTACCTGTATGAGGGATTCGCGCTCGACCTGGGGATGACCAGCCATCGCCTTGCCTGGCCCAACAACAACCCGGCCGACGATCTCCATGGCTCCGAGGTGACCTTCACCCTCGGGGGTCAGTACAGCCTGACCTGGTAGCTCAGGGCGAGGACGGCTGGACCGCCGCCGCGACGAGCGGAGCGTCGAGCACGAAGCTGACCGGAGTGCGCGCCGCTACCACAACGTCGCGCTTTGCCGTCTGGGTTGCCACGGCCGCGCCACCCGCCGCTCCCACCACTCCTCCGATCACCGCGCCCTTGGCGTCGCCGCCGAGCACCCGCCCCGCCACCGCGCCCGCCGCCGCACCCGCCCCTACCTTCGCCGCTTCCGATCCAGTCACCCCTCGGCCCTCGAGCCGGTGCGGGATCTGCCCGACCCGCGCCTTCACCGGCACCACGCTGTCGCCGATCGTGATCTCGTCCACTCGAAACGCCAGCTGCCCATCCGCGGCGCTGCGGGAGCCGGCCGGAGCGAGGCTGGTGACGGTGAGCCGCACCCGTGAGCCGGCCGGAATCACCACCGCCCCTCCCGCATCGGACACAGCCTGCATGACTTCGGCCGTGATCGACTTGCCGGCGCTGTCCCGGCGGGAGTTGATAGAATCGTCGAGGGCGGCGTGGATCTCGGTGCCCACCGGCAGCGTGTGAGTGCTCGACACCGACGGATTCGAGGTGGCGGCGGCACGAGGCTGCTCGACTTCGGAGACGGTATCGGGAGCGGCCGCAGTATCCCCGAAGGCAACGGTATCGGCAGCCGAGGCCGTGTCCGCGACCCGAACGGTGTCACTCACTCGCACGGTGTCCGCTACCCGGACTGTGTCGGGTACTTGCATCGTATCGGCGACCCTCACCGTGTCCCGCAGCGTATCGGGCGCTGCCTCGTGGTAGGCCGGTGGCGTGGGTTTGGGTTCGACCGTCGCTCGCACCACGTGGCGGCGAGGCCGGGGCGGCGGCGGCGTCGCGACCGCCGGAGGCGTTTCCTCGACTGGCGTCGTGGCCGGCTCGGCCGCCGAGTCGGCGGGGCGCGCGAAACCGGTATCCGTCCGGACCAGCTCTGGCGACGGCGAATTCGCATGGTCCTGGGTCGCAGGCTCCCGATTGGTCCGGTCGGAGCAGCCCACGGCGGCCAGAACGGCGAGCGTTGCGAGCGCGAGGTTCCTCATGTGGCGCAAGGTCGCCCAGGGTACCCGCCCCGCTCTGTGGTCTGCCTCACCTCGGTAGCGGACCCTCCGGAATCGACTTTTGAGCGTCACATTGCTCGATCTGGCCTCACGTAGGCTGACCGAAGGGAGGCCGAACTAGTATTCGCGGCCCGTCTCCGTGATGCGGGTCATAGTGACGGCGGGCACTCTTGCGCGGAATTCAACGACATGGCTCCTCGCTGGTTGCGATGGCTCCGCAATGCCGGGATCGGACTGCTGGTACTGATCGTCGCCATCATCGGGGCGCTCCAGTTGCCTCCGGTCGCGACCTGGGTCGTCCGCCGGCTCCTGACTTACGCGCCGCTCAACCCGGGGTACCGGCTCGAGATCGGCCGAGTCAGCGGCAATCTCTTTTCCCACCTGAAGTTCGAGGACTTGCGGCTGACGCGCGGGGGCCGGGAGCTGGCCCTCGTGCAGCGGCTCGACGTGCGCTACCAGCTTCGCCGATTCCTGGCGGGGGAGACCAGGCTGCAGGAGCTCACCGCGAGCGGAGTCCGCGCGGTGGCCCGACGCGAAGGCGACGGATGGGACCTGGCCAAGGCGCTGCGAGAGTCGCGCGACACTTCCAAGACGGGTCCGCCGCTCGTGGTGGATCGCATCGCCGTGGACGATGCCGACCTCGCCGCCGAGCTCGCCCCCGACTCCGTGGCGCGTCTGAGAAGCCTCGTGCTCCGAGGCCACGATCTGGTGGCGGGGCACCGGGTCACCATGGCGCTCGACACCATCGGGCTCGCCTTCGCTCCCCCGGCCGACTCCACGGTCTGGTTCCAGGTCGCCGCCAGGGGCGCCGCCCTGAACGATGAGCTGCGACTCGATCCCCTTCGGATCCACACCAGCCGCAGCGAGATCACCGGTCGGGCCGTCATTCCCCGGAGCTTCGACGATCCCCGCCTGGCGGGGCGACTCGACGTGAAGCTGAGTGCGCTTCCGTTGGCGCTGGCCGACCTGGCCGCGCTCAATCCGGCTGTCCCTCCCAAGGGCGAGCTCCGGCTGGAGGCCGGGGCCACGGCGCAAGGCCAGCTCGCCACCGTGACCCTCGGCGCCCGGCTCGATCAGGCGACCTTCGATCTGACCGGCAGCACCGTGGTGGGCCACGATGCCCCGGGGTATCTGAAGGTCCAGGGCAACGTCCGGCGACTCGATCCGTCCAAGCTCTATCGCACGGCGCCTGCCGCGCTGCTCAGCGGCAACGTCCGAGCCGACCTGCGTGGTCCCTCGCTCGCCCGCTCGGATGGCTCGGCGAAACTCCGCCTCGACAACTCCAAGGTCGGCTCCCGGCCGGTCAAGGTGTTCGATCTCAGCGCGCAGGTGACGGACGGGAAGGCCGATCTTCGCCTCAAAGGCGATCTCGGCGGCGTTGGCCTTCAGGCCGACGGGTGGGCGCGGCCGTTCGACTCGATTCCCTCGTACCTTCTCGCCGGCCACGCGCGCGGCATTCCGGGCACGGAGTCCACTGCCCGGACCCTCGCGGGCGCCGAGGGAGATCCGGTGCTCGACGTCGGGTTCAACCTGACCGGGCAGGGCGCATCCACAGAGGTGGCTCGCCTCCGCGGGCGGATCGATCTCGCGGCCGTCCGGAAGGGTGGAGAGCGAGTCGATCTCGGGACCGCGAGGCTGACGCTCGCCGACCGCCGGCTCGAGGTGCGTCCGATCCTCCTGGTCGCCGGTGGGCGCGTGACCGGAGTGGCTCTGGCCACCCTGGGCGACACCATGACCTATGCCCTGCGGGATGGTCGGGTCGAACGGGTGGACCTGGGGCGCCTCATGGGCGACACCCTCGCCGCGCCGCTGAGCGGGCGGTTCGCCTTCGATGGACGGGGCACCGCGCCTGAGGCCGCCGTCGTCTCCGGCCGCGTCGATCTGGAGCGGCTCAGCTATGGCGCCCGGCACCTCGACGACGTGCACGGCACGGTCCGCCTTGCCCGGGGGACGGCTCGGCTGGACCTCCGGAGCGGACTCCAGGGAGGCATGCTCACCCTCACCGGCGAAGGCCGACCCTTCGACTCGGTGCCGAGCTTCACCGTCTCGCATGCGGCGCTCGATACGGTCGACCTGGGCACCCTCATGGGTCAGCCGGCCCTCGCCGGCCCGTTCAGCATGACGGCGACCGGCGGCGGCCGGTGGGGGACCACCGATCGCGCGGTGCAGCTGCGCGCCGAGATCGCCCGATCGAGACTGGGTCGTTTGCAGGTGACCGGCGGCAATCTCTCGGGGGCCCTCGAGGGCGAGCGGCTGACCTACGATCTCACGCTTCGCACCAGCGGCGGGTCCGTGGCGATCGCGGGCGACGGCTCCCCGATGGCGGAGGTGCCGGCATATGAGGTCCGTCGCGGATCCATCGAGGCGGTCGACCTTGGGCAATGGCTGGGGCGCACCGACCTCGCGACCTCGCTCACCGCCCGGTTCACCGCCGCGGTCACGCCCGGCACGGGCGACAGCCTGCGATCGCACGTCGTCGTGGATCTGCTGCCGTCCACCGTCAACCAGGCCAAGCTCGACGGCGGCCGCGCCGACCTGAGCATCGAGCGCGGAGTGCTGGCGGGCGATCTACAAGCTCAGGGGCAGGACGCCCAGGTCATGGCCCGGCTCGCCGGCACGCTGGGCGAGCAGTCGCGGCTCAAGACCGATGGTACCCTGCGGGTGGAGCATCTGGCGCGCTGGACGGGCAACCCTCGAGCCGACGGTCGGGTGGAAGGGAAGTTCGGAATCGAGGCGGTGGCGGACAGCGCGGGGCTCTCCAGCGTGGGCGGCACGATCACCGGAGTCGGCGGGGCCGGCGAGGTCCGGGTGCAGCAGCTCCACCTGGCCATGGTGCCGACGCCCGGCAAGCTCGCGCTCGATACGCTCATCCTCCGATCCAACGTCGCGACCCTCGACGGCTCCGGCCGGCTGGCCCTCCGCGGTGACGGCCGGGGCGACTCGCTCCGGATCAAAGGGCGCACCCGGGATCTCGCCCCGCTCGCGGCGCTGGCCGGAATGGATTCGATCTCCATCGACTCGACCCACCTCGTGCTGGCCGTGGACGGGCCCGCACACCGCTGGCGGGTCGGGAGCCGCGTCGAGGCGTGGCGCCTCCTCTACGGCAACAACCTCGCGGAGCACATGGTGCTCCGCGCCACGACCTCGATGGACACGACCGGCCCGGGCGGAACGAACGCCGACCTGCGGCTCGAGGGCGGTGCCATCGGCGAGATCGCGGTCAAGCAGGCGAGCTTCTCCGGCCGCTACGATTCCGTCGTCTCGCTCCAGGGCCAGGCGGTGCTCGGCAACGGCGACGTGAAGCTCGGCCTCGGCATCGCCGGCAGGGCGTTGGGAGACACGATGCGCGTCCGGGTCGCGCGCTTCGATCTCGAGGAAGGCGGTCGCACCTGGCGGCTCACCCGGCCGGTGCCGGTGGTGACCGAGCCGGGGGCGGTACACATCGATCACCTGCGCCTGGCCAGCACCGACCGCAGCATCGCGATCGACGGCACCCTGAACCGTCGGGGGACGAGTCACCTCGCCCTGGCGATCCGGAACCTCGAGCTCGACGACCTCGAGGAGGTCGGTATCTCCCCGTTGCCGGGCCGGGTGGACGGGGTGCTCACCCTTTCCGGGCCTTCCACCGCTCCGGAGATCACGGGCCAGGTCGGCATCTTCCTCCGCGAGCCGCACGGCAAGATCCTGGGCCGGCTGGCCTCGAAGGTCGCCTGGAACCGCAACGGGCTCGCGCTCGATGCCTCCGCCGCGCACGGCCGGCATGGCAAGCTGACCATCGTCGGCACCCTTCCCTGGCGCCTCACCCTCGCGCCGGCCGACACTTCGGCGAACGTCGGCTTCGAGCGCAGCGGCGCGGCCGACACCATGGCGCTCGCCGTGCGGGCCGACAGCTTCGACCTCTCGCTCTTCCGTCCGCTCTTGCCGCCCGACGCCGCACGCGCGCTCTCCGGCCGCCTGGCGGTAGATGCTCACGTCGGCGGCTCCCCCGACAAGCCGAATGCCACCGGCACCGTGCAGCTCAGGGACGTCGCCGTCACCCTCCCGACGCTCGACCTGCGGTACGAGCAGGGGGTGCTGGTGGGTCGGTTCGAGCGGGACCAGTTCCGGGTGGACAGCCTGCAGCTCATGACCGGCAAGAAGGAGACGCTGCTGGCCCGGGGGACCGTGAATCTCGAGCCCAGCGCCGACCCGCAGCTCGCCCTGACGGCGCAGTTGCACGACTTCCGGATCAGCAACGCACCGCCGCTCCGCGGCATCACGTCCGGCCAGCTCAAGCTCGGCGGCACGATCGAGAAGCCGATCATGACCGGCGAGCTGAGCCTGGGCCCCAGCGAGATCCTGATCGGCGGAGAAACCGCGGCCGCGGTACCCAAGGTCGAGCTCACGGCCGCCGACCTCCGCGAGGCCGCCCGCTATTTCGGCCCCGCAACAATCGCCAAAGCCAACACCGGCCCCGGCCTGGTGGACCGCTTCAAGCTGGATCTCGCCGTCCACTTCCCCCAGCGAGTCTGGTTCCGGCGGAAGCAGAGTCCGGAGATGAACATCGAGCTGTCCGGCCGGATCAAGGTGCAGCAGGAGCCCGGGCAGGAGATGCAGTTCT
>DASSML010000124.1:0-2655 GCA_035688895.1 Gemmatimonadales bacterium | reverse complement strand
CTCGGGCTCTCCTCGATGAGCTTCTGGTGCCGGCGCTGCACCGAACAGTCCCGCTCGCCGAGGTGCACCACGCGGCCGTGACTGTCACCCACCACCTGGATTTCCACGTGGCGCGGGTGCTCCAGGTATTTCTCGACGTACACCGCGCCGTTGCCGAACGCCGCCAGCGCCTCGTTCTGGGCCAGCCCGAAGCTCTGGGTGAACTGCTCGGGGTCCTGCGCGATCCGCATGCCCTTCCCGCCCCCACCCGCCGTGGCCTTGATGATGACGGGGAAGCCGATCTCCTCGGCGAACGCGAGCGCCTCGTCGGGATCCTCGATCGGGCCCGGCGAGCCGGGCACGGTCGGCACCCCGGCCTCCTGCGCCAGGCGCCGGGCGGTGGCCTTGTCGCCCATCTGGCGGATCTGGTCGCCGGTGGGACCGATGAAGGTGATGTTGCTGGCCTTGCAGGTCTCCGCGAACTCGGCGTTCTCCGCCAGGAAACCGTAGCCCGGGTGGATCGCGTCGGCGCCGGTGATCTCCGCGGCGGCGATGATACTGGGGATGCGGAGATAGGACTGGCGGCTCGGGGGCGGGCCGATGCACACGTCGTCGTCGGCGAAGCGGACGTGGAGCGACTCGCGGTCGGCCTCGCTGTAGACGGCGACCGTCTCGATCCCCAGCTCCCGGCACGCCCGGATGACCCGCAGGGCGATCTCCCCGCGGTTGGCGATCAGCACCTTCTTAAACACGCGACCGCCCGGCCTTCCCGGGCCTCAAGGCGTCAGGTCCAGCGACCGCGCAGCGCCGGCGTCGCCGGTGATCTCGGAGAACTTCCGGTCGGACGCGGAATCCACGCCCGACACCCGGAGCGCGAACTCGTTCGGGTTGGAGGAGTAGAACAGGGCGCTCTCGTAGGAGATCATCCCCTCCTTGAACCACCTCATCAGCGACTGGTCGAACGTCTGCATCCCGTAGGAGACGGTGCCTTCGGCAATCAGGTCGGGGATGTTGAGCGCCTTCTCGATGTCACGCATGTTGTCCGCCACCGCCGCGCTGTTGATCAGCACCTCCGCGGCGGGCACCCGCCCGCGGCCGTCGGCCCGGGGCACCAGGCGAAGCGAGACGATCGCCTGGAGCGCGGTCGCCAGCAGCATCCGGATTTCCTGGTGCTGGTAGGGCGGATAGAACGAGATCACCCGGTTGATCGTCTGAGTGGCGTCGGTGGTGTGCAGGGTGGAGAAGACCAGGTGGCCGGTGTCGGCGGCCTTGAGCGCGGTGTCCAGCGTCTCGGCGTCGCGGATCTCGCCGATCAGAATCACGTCGGGGTCCTGCCGGAGCACGTGCCGGAGCGCCGAGCCGAACGAGAGGGTGTCGCTGCCAACCTCCCGCTGCGAGATGTTCGACTGGACGTCGCGATGGAGGAACTCGATCGGGTCCTCGATCGTGATCACGTTCACCCGGCGGCCCTGGTTCACGTGATTGATCATCGCCGCGAGCGCCGTGGACTTGCCCGAGCCGGTGATCCCGGTGACCAGCACCAGCCCCCGTGGCTTGAGGGCGATCTCCTCCAGCACCGGCGGCAGGAACAGCTCCCGGATGGTCTTCACCTCGTAGGGAATCGCGCGGAAGGCGAACGCGAGGGTGCCCCGTTGCTGGTAGACGTTGGTCCGGAAGCGGCCCACCCCCGGCACCCCGATGGCGAAGTCGGCCTCCTTCTTTTCGGCGAACTCCTTCACCTGGCGCGGGGTCATGACCTGCTCGGCCAGGGCCTTCAGGTCCTCCGGCTTGAGCGGCGGCATCTCCAGCCCGGCGAGCTCGCCGTTCACCCGCACCGTGGGCGGCCGGCCGACCTTGAGCAGCAGGTCCGACGCGTTGCGTTGAACCATCTGCCCGATGGCGTTCTTGAAGTTGAACGACGAGGCCGGCGCGGCGGCGGGAGAAGTCTCAGCCATTGGGATCGACCCGGAAGAGGACCTGGCCGTACTCCACCGGCTGCGCGTCGTCCACACAGACCTCCCGAATGACGCCGGTGACCTCGGCCTCGATCTCGTTCATGATCTTCATCGCTTCGATGATGCAGACCGTCTGCCCCGGGCTTACCCGCGTCCCCACCTTGGCATACGACTCCGCCCCGGGCTCGGGTGCCTTGTAGAAGGTCCCCACCATGGGGGACTTGATGTCCTTGAGCGGCGAGGCCCGCGGGGCTTCCCGCCCATCGCTCTCCGCGGCCGCGGCGACGGGTGGGGCTGCCAGCAGGGGCGCGGGCATCGCCACCGGCGCGAAGGCCGGCGCGGCGGAGGTCCGGGTGATCACCACCCCGGTGCCGAAGAATCCCTTGACCTCGATGGACCCGATCTCCGGCGCGTCGCGGAGCAGCTGCGCCAGCCCCTCGACGTCCTTGAGCTCGATGGACTTGATCCCGGGTACCTTCTGCAGCAGCTCGGCGAGCTGCTTCATCTCCTGTGGCGTCATACGCGCGACGGTCCCGCGGAGTCGCGGCGATCGAGCCAGGTCACGGATCCCTCCTGGAAGTCCGGGGCGCCGCCCGGCACGCGGGCGGAGTGTCGTCAGGGACTGCTGGAACGGTGAAGTGAACGACTGCCGGTCTCACGCCAGCTCGACCAGCTCGGTGCGCCCATCGCTCAGGCGCTCGGGGCCGTCCGGCCCCAGGTG